>NZ_MJXN01000113.1:2386-4396 GCF_001762815.1 Campylobacter sp. BCW_6465 | reverse complement strand
TAGAATCTGAAGATTGGTATCAAAAACTAAGCAAAGATCAAAAAGAAACCTTTAATAAAACCTTTAACGAAAGTATTTCTAATGAAATTGGTAAAAATAGAGATGCAAGTGCTTCATTTAATAACCTTCTTAAAACAGGAAATGTTACAAATTCTGCTAGTATTAAAAGTTCTATGGATAGCTATAATGAAGCTAAAACGCTTAATAATTCAGTGGGTTATGATGGTGGCTCATCTATCGTTCAAGGCTATATCAATGAAAATTATGGTGGTGTAGTTAATAAAGAAAATGTGGCTTCTGCTGTGAATGCTGTTGAAAATATGGCTGCAAGAGGAGATATGCAAGGATTATCACACTATGCAGGAGTAAACTCTAATGTCAATTCAAATGGATTACACGAGCAAACAAAACATAATTATTATGATCCAAAAGGCACTATGACTGATCACAATAAAGCCATAGATGATTTAAATTCAAGATATCAAGGTTTCTTGAAAACAAGAAATGCTCCTGCTAAAGTTGAATCAGAAGGATTAGCATTTGATGTAGAAAAAGCAGCAGGTGCAGCTGAGAAAAAAGCAGGAACTGCTATCAAAGAAAGAAATGAAAAAATCAATGATACTTATAAATAATAATGCACTGAGTCTAGTTTTAACTAGGCTTAATACCTATTATGGTATATATTTTCTGGCATATATCTATATGTTGGATCAATAATATAATCTGCTGGCGAACTTGATGGTTCGTCAATAGATTTAACATTCTCTTTTAAAAACTTCTTGATTTTCAATAATGTATTTTTAGAAAACAATTTGCTTAACCTATCTCTGATTAAATACAAAAGACAACAAGTTATTAAAACACTAACAATAGATGCAAGTACTGCTAAATAAATAATTAAGTGCGCTTTATCCATCTTTATTCCTTTCAATTATAACTTATTCATATTTTTAATAAAATTATACCATTTTTTAATAATTTTTGCAAGTATTTATGCTATAAAATGCCTATTTTTAGGGGTTCAAATGGGGTTCTTTTTTTATTTACCTAAAATTTTCATCAATAGTTTTGTGAAAATTTTGTAAGGTAAAAATCTAAATTTTCTTTTGCAACTAGATCAAGAATTTTATCTTGGGTTTTATATAACTGGTTATACTTCTCTTCTTTTTCCTGCATCTTTTATCCCATTAGAAAATATTATTATGATTTCCTAAGCTAGCCAAATATAATTCTAAAATATCATCTTTTTTGCGATAGACTAACAATAAATCAGGCTTAATGTGGCATTCTCTAAAACCGATATAATTTCCTTTTAGTGCGTGGTCTTTGTATTTTGGTTCTAAGATTTCATCATTGGCAAGTTTATTGACTACATATTCAAAAATATCTTGTTCTTTTGTATTCAATTTTTCAAATCGTTTTTTAACACGATTTGCTAACTTAATTTGATACTTCATTTCTTAAATCTTTCATCATTTCTTCAACGCTACTATAAGTTTGATATTCGCCATTTTCATACTCTCTTATGGCTTCGTCTAGTTCGGGTCTTCTTTGTTCTTCTTTTTTAACTCTTTTGGTGCTAAAAGAATTTTTTAACTTTTTTTGTAAAAATTTAAAAAATTCGTTATTCTCTTTTAATTGTGAGTTTAGTTTCTCTGCTCTTTTTTCTGCTAAAGTCAAAGCGTGTATTAATTGTTTTTCGCTAGCATTTTCATATTTAGAATAATCAAACATTTTTACTCCTTACTTTATATAAACAAATTATAACTTTTTTTTACTTTAAAAAATCTTTTCAAGGTTTAAGAAAACTTAAACAAGCAAATTCCTATTTTTCCATAATTTTAAGTTTCTATTCTTTTTTGAGAAAACTTAAAAAGAATAGAAAAAAATTTATAAAAATGCTATAAAAGAGGATAATATATAAAATAAATTCTTTATTTAATCAAATATCTTATTTACTGTCTCCAAAAAGAGAATCGTAAATTCGATTATTTCTCTAATCATAGCTAC
>NZ_MJXN01000113.1:0-2336 GCF_001762815.1 Campylobacter sp. BCW_6465 | reverse complement strand
ACCCCCTTTCTAAACAATCGGAAGATTAGCCTTATTAGTACTTAAATACAAGCTATATTATAGTAAATTTCATCAAAAAAGCCAAGTTTTTTGCTATAAAATGCCTATTTTTAGGGGTTTGAAATGGATTTTTTTTATTTAACTATGTCAATTTTTAGGTGCTTATTTTATAAGATTTTATAGCGCTATTTGCAAGATCGGCTAAGAATTTGCTTCTATTATCGCTTATTGTATCTATTGCCTCTACTAAGCTTTTAGGCAAGGTAATATTAATTCTAATTTTTGCTTCATTATCAATAGGTTCTTTAATATAATCACCTTTTTCAAGCATAACTTCTAATGCTCCTTTAAATGCTTCTTTGAGATCTTTTAAGGCTTCTATTTCATTTTCACCATCTCCCATAATATAAGGGAAATCTTTATATCTTGCAAAATATCCTCCGCCATCTTTTTCATCAAGTTTTTTTATAATAATTTCATAAGGTAGATTAAGATAGTAATCTAAGTCTTTCATCATTCATTCTCCTGTTATAGCTTTTAAAACCATTTTGACATATATAGCCTTTATAGGGCGTTTAAATGGAATAGTAATAAGATCACATTCTTTTTTTCTGAATTGATAATGTGATCCGCCTTTATTAAAACATTCATAACCTTCGCTTTCTAATAAAATCTTAAGCGTTTCAAAGGGCACATTGTTAGGATTATTTTTTAAATCTTTAATAATTTTATCTTTTTTACTCACTATAATATCCTTATGGGTATGTATTATACACACTTTTTATTAAGTATCACTTATAAACCGAACGCAATTCTTTTAATAAAGTTTAGATATAATCTCACAAAACGCTTACTATGTCGTTTCATAGTTAGCCTTTAGGGTTATTTCCGCCAAGAGTTAAAACTCAAGGCGGATTTTTATGAAGGAAAGATTTAAAATGAGAAATTTAACTTTAGAAGAAAATATATTTTTAGCAAAAAGAAACCTTGTAGATATTATTTGGAAATCCGCGAATTTAGAAGGTGTAAATGTTACTTTTCCTGAAACTCAAATGATTATAGATGGCTTTAGTGTTCCTGATAAAACAATACAAGATTTAACAATAATTTTAAATCTCAAAAGAGCTTGGAATTATTTGTTTGATACCATTAATGAAAAAGTTAGTTTGAGTTTGATACAGGACTTTAATAGGATTGTAGGCAGAGATTTGGTTCATAAATCAGGATTTTTAAGAACAGCTGATGTTAAAATAAGTGGAACAAATTTTAAACCAAAATTACCTATTGATTATGAGGTTAGTGAAAATATAGAAACAATTTTAAAAAATGAAAATAAAAAAGAAGTAGCATTGGATTTGATGTTATATCTTATGAGAAGTCAATTATTTTTTGATGGAAATAAAAGAACTTCAATGCTAATTGCTAATAAAATTTTAATTGAAAATGGATTCGGTATTTTGGCAATTGCTAAGAATGATATGAATGAGTTTTTTACCCATCTTGTTAAATTCTATGAAACAAACAATAATTATGAAATAAAACAATTTTGTAAAGAAAATTGTATTGAAACAATGATTTTTCATAATGATGAAGAAAAAAACAAATTATAGGAAAGAATTGAGATAACACCCAAATTTTCATATAAAACATTAAAACTTATTCATTCAAAAATACTATAATTAAAGCGTATTAAGCATGGCTACTCTTTCGGTTATAAGAAAGAGGAATAATGAGTAGGATCATTGAGTTTTTAGTTCTTGTCTTAGAATTAATTAACGAGATAATCAAGCTTGTTGATTATCTCACTTAAAAAAACCGTTGAAAATTCTATAAAAACCACACTTAGTCTAAGCTTAATACAATTGTAACAAAAAACACTTAACCGAAAGAGGCGTGGCTTTCGGCTATTTGTTCTTGCAAAGTCTTTATCGTTAATATGTTCTATTATAAAACTTCTATAAAAATTTCTTTACTTTTTAGTTTCTCATAAAAATTTTTTCTTTTATTGGGGTCGTTTGTAGTTACAATGGTAAATCCTGCTTGTTGAATTTTCATGAGAATTTCTTTTGAAATATTCATACTATGGAATAATTTTTTAAAATGTTCAGGTGTCATTACTGCTGCTCTAATATAATGAAAAAATGGATTACCATTTTCTTTATTTTTATTATATTGCATAGTATTATTAAACACTATGTCACTGCTGTAACTAATGTTTTGGAAATTATCTTCTTTGATACGCTTTCTCATCTCATTATAAAATGAAGTTAATTTGTTATTCTCATCTTTAATAAGATTAAGTATAGGATCTGGAATTTTATCTAAATATTGATTTT
>NZ_MJXN01000112.1:366876-375295 GCF_001762815.1 Campylobacter sp. BCW_6465 | reverse complement strand
GAAGTCTATGCAAATACTCAATTTTAGAAAAATTAATTATTCAATAACGCAGCTTTTATTGTATCATTTGTTGCTTTGGCATATATAGTAGTAGTATTTAGATTTGCATGTCTTAGAATTTTTTGTATGACCACAAGGTTTGTTCCTTTGGCTGTTAATCTCATGGCTAAAGTGTGTCTAAGCAAATGAAGTCCTTTTTTGCTAATCAAAGCTTTAGCGTAAATATTATTTACGATCAAAAAAGCATTACTTCTATTCAAATGTTTTCCTGTGCTAGTTTGCATTATGTAATCACTATCTTGGATATTTTCTTTAAAATATTCAAGCTCATCATCTACTTCTTCTTTTTTAATAAATGCAAATTGTTCTTTACCGCCCTTGCCTATTATGGATATTTTTAAAATTTCATCATCAACTTCTTCAAAATCACAAAGTTTTACATTCAAAGCTTCAGAAATTCTAAGTCCTCCATAAAGCATAAGTTTTATCAGTAAAGAATTTCTAAAACTATTATAAACTTCTTTTTTTGCTTTTTCTTTCTCTAAAACATTATTTAGCCTTATAATTTCATTTTCATTAAGATAATTTAATTTTTCTTCTGATTTTTCTGTTCTAAATCTAATTTTCTTCATATCAAAGGAAAAAATAAACAAATCATCATTATTATCGCTTATAAAAGAAAAAAAGCTAGTTAATACTCTAAAATAAGTTATTTTTGTTTTTTTTGATAGTTTATTGCCATTTTTTGAATTATTTTCTAAATAATTAAGAAAATTGACTAAAAAAGTCGTTTTTATATCGTTTATTTGCATTTCATCTTGATATTCTAATAAATATTCTACAAATTCTAGTAAAATACGCCTATAAAACAATAAAGTGTTCTTTAAATATATATTATCTATATAAATAAAATTTCATATAATCCGCATACAACATCAGAAATTGATAATAAATATTTATCTTGATTTATCTTATTGATGTTTTTAAGTTTTATTCCAACAATTTCATAAAACTTTAGTTTTATTGTATTTAATTTATCTTCAGTGTAAAAAATTTATATTTTGCAATTGGTCCTTCAAATAATTTTATAGATGTAAAATCTATATTTTCAAGTTCTTTGCTATACAAATAATTATTTATAACTTCTTTTAATTCAACTTACAAAACCAAAGCTAGAATATGATTTTATTTTAGCGGATGAAGCACAGGATATCAACGCTTGTGTTATCGACATTGTTCTTAACCAAAAGCAAGCTAAAAAAGTTTTTATAGGAGATACATTCCGAAGCATTTATAAATTCAGAGGTGCTGTAAATTCCTTAGAAGTATTAGCATCTATGCCAAAATCTCATATTTTATATCTAACTCAAAGCTTTAGATGCCCACAAAGCATAGCTACTATTGCCAATTCTTATTTGGGAATTTTAAATGCCTCAAGAGATTTTAAAGGAACGCTAAAACCAAGAAAGGGAAATAATGAAAATGAAGCAAAAGCTATAATATACAGAACTAATGCTAAACTATTTGATATAGCAGTAGAAAATTTAAATAAAAAATTATTTTTTGTGGGAGGGGTGAATAGTTATAATTTTGATGAGTTATTAGACATACAAAATCTTCTTTTTAAAAAACACAAATATATCAAAAATCAGTTTATTGCAAAATTTGCCGACTTAAAAGAACTTCTTGAATATATCAACAAAACTAAAGAGGTTGACTTAAAACAAAAAATATTTGTTCTTTTTAAATATGTACATAGCGATATTATAAAGCTTATCAAAGATATTGAAAAAAGCTGTGTTAAAAAACAAGAACAAGCTGATTTGATATTAAGTACAGGACACAAGAGCAAAGGTTTAGAGTGGAATAATGTTGAAATTATTGATGATTTTTTAAACATCAAGCAAGAACTTGAAGAAAGAGAACAAATTGCCATAGCAAAAGAAGAATTAAATCTTTTGTATGTGGCAGTTACAAGAGCTAAAAATTCTTTAAACATTAACAAAGATTATTTGCTTGAAAAAGATTTTATAGAAAAAAATTAGAAAGGATAACAATAGAATGAAAATAATTAAAAAACTACAAGAAGATGGAAGCTTTAAAGAGCAAACTTATTATTCTGTCGATGAAGTTGCAAAAATGTACTCTGTAACCCATACAACAGTTCGTGTATGGAACTCAAGAGATGTTCTAAAAAGCTTTAAATTAGAAAAAGGTTATTACATATCAAAAGAAACCATTCTCGATTTTCAGAAAATAGAAGATCCCCCCCCCCAAAAAAAGGAGAGGAAAAATGGTTGAAAAATATTATAATAGAGAAGAAATAGCAAAGATGCTTAATGTAAATATCCTAACAATTAGAAATTGGGTTAAGTCGGGATATATTAAGGAATATAAAATTAGTACAAATGTAAGAAAACCATTATATAATCTTGAAGAAATTGAAAAAAATTAAACTCCAATTCAAACAATATATAACAATCAATCACTCGCCTATGCTCTCGCTTCTTTTAGCGGGAGCGATATATATTCAATCAACTCTTTAATATACACTTTTAAATACAATGGTAAAAATATTAAAAAAATAGGAATAAACATAATGTTTATAATTTTCCTAACTTTTATCCTAACTTTTTATTTTTATGCTATTTATAAATATTGTATAGTAGTGTTTTTATTAGCATTATTCAAATCTCGCTAACCGCACCATTATTTAAAATTATAATCATTTAACTTAAAATACTAACTATTTAAAATCAAATTTCAACTTACAATTTCTTAAAGTTACAAAAAATAAAAAATATTAGTTTTTTTTAAAAAACTTAAAAAATATTAAGATTTTTTTTAAGTATAAAGAATATAATTCTATCCGTTTTCAAAAACCATCCCTTAAAAAGGATTATTCAATGTTTGTTTTTATACCATTATTTACAATTTTTATTTTACTTGCAGGCGGATATTTTGCCAAAAGAATTGGCGTTTTAAAGCAAAAACAAGCTAGGACTTTTTTAGATTTTGCTATTATTTTTGCTTTACCTTGTTTGATTTTCGATAAAGCATATCATTTAAATTTTGATTTTTCATTGATTATTTTTATTTTTATTGGATTATTTAGCTGTATATTAGCAGCTTTTTTTGCTATTCTTATTGGAAAAGTTTTTCATTTTTCTAAAGTAACTTTAGTCAGTATGTTTTTGCTTTCTTGTTTTGGAAATACTATATTTGTGGGTATGCCTATTGTTTCTGGTGTATTTAATGACCCACAATTTAGCGCTGAAGTTATATTTTACGATGCTTTAGCCACAACTTTACCTATATCACTTTTTGGACCTTTTATACTTTCTTTGGGAAATGGAGAAAAAGTCAGTTTGCTTGCTAATGTTAAAAAAATTCTTAGCTTTCCACCTTTTTTAGCTTTGCTTTTTGGTTTTTTGTGTAAATTGATTACTTTACCTGAATTTATTTTCTCTCCTATTCGTTTATTTGGTGCTTCTGCAACCCCTGTTGCACTTTTTGCTATAGGTTTAGGACTTGGCTTTATGGCGATTAAAACCTCTTACAAACCTACAGTAATTGTCATCTTTGCTAAAATGATTTTAGCTCCTTTATTTTTTGTATTTTGTTTAAAAATATTTAATTTAGAATTAAAAAATTCTACCATTGTTGCTATTATAGAAAGCGCAGCTCCTACTATGACCTTAGCAGGAGCTATGGTAATGAAAGCTAAACTAGATAGCAATTTAGCCGTAAGTGCTGTAGCCTTTGGAGTTCTTTTTGCTTTTGTTTCTATGCCAATTTTAATTTGGGCTTTGTTATAAGCTCAAATTATATGGCTAAATTTTTAGCTAATTCTTTAACTTTTTTAAGATCAACTTTTCCTGAACCTAGGAGGGGAATTTTTTCTATTTGAAAATAATATCTAGGTTTAAAAAGTGTAGGTATATTAGAATTTTTTATAGCCTCACATACTCTTTCAAAAATTTCATTATTACATTCTATGAGTAAAGCAATTTGTTCCCCTTTTTTCTCATCTTCTAAAGATGTGGCACAAAATTTAACCACTTCAGTATCTATAAATTTGGCAATTTCTTCTTCTATTACACCCAAAGAAATCATCTCTCCGCCAATTTTTGCAAAGCGAGAATAACGATCGACAATATATAAAAAACCATCTTCATCCAAATGTCCCTTATCTCCCGTGTTGTACCATCTTATGCCATCAATTTCTTTAATAACTTCATCGGTTTTTTCTTTGTTATTAAGATAGCCTACCATAACTTGATGACCGCCTATAAGTATGAGTCCATCTTCATTTGTTTTTAAATTTTCATAATTATTTGGATCAACAATACGCACTGCAGTTCCAGGTAGAGGCATTCCTACACTTCCTTCTTTATTGGCACGATGCATAAGCCAATAATCCGCATCAAAACGATTCGGCAAATTTACACTCGCCACAGGCGTGGTTTCCGTAGCTCCATAACCTTCAAAAATGCTTTTTTTAAACTTCATTTCAAAAGCAGTTCTTACTTCATTTTTTAGTTTTTCAGCGCCCGATACAACTATTCTTAAACTTTCAAACATTAAAGCATCAAGCTTTTTATTTCTTGCATAAATTCCTAAAAAGGTTGAAGTTCCACACATAATAGTGACATTATTTTTAGCAACAGCTTTGGCAACCCCTAAGGCATCGGTTGGATCTGAAAAAGCGATGCTTTTAATACCTTCAAGCAAAGGCAAAAATGTAGTTACGGTAAGTCCAAAAGCATGAAAAGGTGGTAAAGATGAGAGAATGACATCATTATTTCTTGTGCAAAGCACATCAGAAATTTGTGCTATATTGCTTAAAATATTACGGTTGTTGAGCATAACACCTTTTGGAGAACCTTCGCTTCCACTACTAAATAAAATAACTGCTATGGCAAGATTGTTTTTTGAAGGAGTGAAAATGGTTTTGAGTATAAAACTAGGCATGATACTAACTGCTAACATCATGCTAAAAATTTTAGTTTTTTGCATTTTAAAATCTTCTACAATATCTTCAAAATAAATTAAATGTATATTTGTATCGAAATTTAGATTTATACCTTTATTTGCTAATTTTTCTAAAAAAGTTTTAGAAGTATAAATTTGTGAAATTTGCGCATTTTTTATAGCTACTTTTAGAGCTTTTTCTCCAGCCGTAAAATTAAGATTTACTGCAATTTTTTCTGCGATTAAAACAGATAGATTGGTTAAAGAGCTTGCAAAAGAAGCAGGTAGTAAAATTCCTATAGCTTCCTCTTTAGGAGCGTAACTTCCACGCTGAGGGTTAATATTTAATTCTTTGGATTTTCTTTTAATAAAAAAATTAAGAATTAAACTAAGACTCAACATTTTTCTATAAGAAATATCTCCAGCTAGCGTATCGATAATGGCTATTTGATTTAGATTTTTTTTAGCTGTATCTATCCAAGCTCTTGCTATAGTATGCATAGCTTCACATTGTGATTTCCAAGCCATAAAAGAAAGTTCAAAAACTTTAGCTTTAACTTCATCTTTTTTAGAATGCAAAGGCATGGCTTTACCAAAAGCTATAGCAATTTTTCTTTTATTTAAAGTGCGGTTTCTTGCTGAAAATTCTTCATCGCTTCTTGAAAAAGCACTACCCCAAAGTCCTCTTATATAAAAAGGAATAATTTTTCCATCATCTTCACTTAAATATTCACAAGCTAATTCAAATCCTGCTTTAAATTCATTTAATTGTCCATGTCTTGAAAGCGTACCTTCAGGAAATAAGCAAACTAAATTACCTTCTTTGATATGCTTTGCTATCAGTTCTAAACTCGTCTTACTTCCTGTACTTGATACAGGAATAATACCAAATTTATCAAGAAAAATTTTAATATACCATTTAGAATAAATACTTCTTTCCATAACAAAATAAATTTTTCTTGGAATTGCCATTTGTACAACAGCCCAATCAATAAAAGAAATATGATTACCCAAAAGCAAAGCTCCGCCTTTTTCTGGTATATTTTCAAAACCTTCTACAAGTAAGCGGTATCGTTGTAAAAAAGCTATGCTTAAAAGTATACGCACTAAAGAAAAAGGAAATTTTAAAAGTATATAAAAACCTCCTATAAAGGTTACTAAAGTAATAAAATAAAACAAATAAACCACATTGATTTCAAATTTTGCAAATAAAGTTGCTAAGAGTAAAAATCCTAACATGGCAATATTTTGAAAAAAATTATTTCCTGCAAGAATTTGCCCCAATTCATTTTCTTTGGCATGAAATTGGATTAAAGTATTTAAAGGAACGATAAAAAGAGCTCCACAAAATCCAAAAAAGAAAAATAAAAAACTATAACTTAATAAACTTATAAAATAAGGCATTAAAAAAGCCATTAAAAACATACCCAATGCACCAAGTGGAATAAGTCCAAGTTCTATATAATTTTTTGAAAATTTACCAGCTACTAAAGAGCCTAAAATCACTCCTATACCAGAAAAAGCGAGTGAAATTTGCACATAAAAAGTATTTTCTATGAAAAGTTCATTTTTGACAAAGACAGGAAAGCTAACAAGATAAAGTTGAGATATAGCCCAAAAAAATGAAATTCCTATTATGCAAAGCCAAATAGTTTTATTTTTAAAAACAAGCTTAAGATTATTTATTAGAAGTTTTCCATGAATATAGTCTTTTTTATTAAAAACTAAATCTTTATTTGTTTGTTTGAGCTTAGGTAAACGCCACGCAAAAAATACTTCGATACAAGAAAATAAAATTAGCACAATTCCTAAAGGCGCTACTTCTTTTAAAATTTCATCTGTTTGATTATACGTAGAGCTATAAAGACTTTCAAAACTTAAAGAAAATAAAGCCATTCCTGCTAAGATTGCCATAATGCTTACTGCATTAATTACACCATTGCCCATAGCAAGAAAGTCTTTTCCTACAAGTTCTTTGATAAAACCGTATTTGCTTGGTGAATAAATCGCTGCTTGTGCTCCCATTATAAAAGTAAAAATAAAAGCCATCCAAAAAGCACCGCTATAGTAACAAATGCAAATTATTAAAGTGAGTACAACATTGAAAATTGCTGAAATTTTCATTACAATATTTTTTGGATATTTATCCGCTAAAAAACCCGAAGGAGAAAGCATAAGAATAAAAGGAAGTAAAATCAAAGCATTAACTATAGCATTTAAAAATAACTGCTCGCTTCCTTCATAGGCCTTATAAATAGTATTTTGAATAATAATTTTATGTCCCAAATCCACAAAAGCATTGATGAATGCTATAAGTAAAAAAGGAATTAATCCGTAAATTTTCAAAAAAGATTTTTTTTGCATTATTTAAACCTCGTCAATTAGCACTTATTTTACAAAAGAATTTATCAGTTTTTAGGAAAATTATCTATATTATCTTTTAAAATCATTCCATCGATTTTTAATTTATAAAATTTTTTAAAATTCTCTAATTTATCAACAATCATTAAAACCCTACTATCAAAAACATAAAATTCTGCAACCTTGCTAGCAAATTTTGCAAGTTTTTTGTCATTGCAAAGCAAAAACTTAGCTCCTAAAGCATTGGCTAAAAATATCTCGTCTTTATTTTGAACTAAAATAGCAAATTCAAAATCATTTTGACTTAAATAAGAAATCAATTTTTCATCATAAACAATACAATAAACTTTATTATCTTTAACTTCTTCAACACTTTCAATAAAAGAAAAATCTAAATTTTTTAATAATTTATGTCCAATAATAAGCATTTTTTTCCTTAGCTCTATTTTTTATTATTTTGCAAATTATACTTATAAAATTGTTACCAAGCAAGATGGCGCAGCGGACGGGGCTCGAACCCGCGACCTCCGCCGTGACAGGGCGGCATTCTAACCAGCTGAACTACCGCTGCATCCAAAGTAAAGAAGTAGAGATTATAAAACCTATTTATGATTTTATAAAATGGTGGTCACTATAAGACTCGAACTTATGACATCCACCTTGTAAGGGTGGCGCTCTACCAACTGAGCTAAGCGACCTATAATTGGCGACCCCTAGAGGATTTGAACCTCTGTTTCCACACAGAGAGAGTGTTGTCCTGGGCCACTAGACGAAAGGGTCATAACCCTAACAATAAAAATGGTGTCCCGTGTTGGATTCGAACCAACGGCCCCCTCCTTAAAAGGGAGATGCTCTACCGGCTGAGCTAACGAGACAAGATGGCGCAGCGGACGGGGCTCGAACCCGCGACCTCCGCCGTGACAGGGCGGCATTCTAACCAGCTGAACTACCGCTGCATCCAAAGTAAAGAAGTAGAGATTATAAAACCTATTTATGATTTTATAAAATGGTGGTCACTATAAGACTCGAACTTATGACATCCACCTTGTAAGGGTGGCGCTCTACCAACTGAGCTAAGCGACCT
>NZ_MJXN01000112.1:145103-366826 GCF_001762815.1 Campylobacter sp. BCW_6465 | reverse complement strand
GGATTCGAACCAACGGCCCCCTCCTTAAAAGGGAGATGCTCTACCGGCTGAGCTAACGAGACATTTTCTGAAATAAAAATGTGATTATGCCAAAATTAGCTCTATTTGTCAAGCTTTTTTAAATCATTTTTGGCATTTTCTCTCCAAATAACGAGAAAATATACTTATAGGTAAAGTCAAAACAAGATATGTAATAGCCAAAATTACATAAGCTTCAAGAGTAGCAAAAGTATAAGAATTTATCTCTTGTGCACTTTGGGTTAATTCATTTACAGCAATAACGCTTAATAATGAACTATCTTTAATTAAATTTGCAAATTGTCCACTTAGCGGTGCTAAAATATTTTTTAAAGCTTGGGGAAAAATTACATACGCAAAAACCTGCATCTCTTTTAACCCTAAAGCCCTAGCGCTCTCAAGCTGAGATATAGAAATACTTAAAATTCCAGCTCTAAATATTTCAGCTAAGTAAGCAGCAGAAAAACATGATAAAATAATAACTCCAGCCACATATCGATTATCAAGTCCTAAATTATTTGCAACGATATAATATATCAATAATACCTGCACTAGTAAAGGGGTTCCTCTGATAAGCTCTATGTAAAATATAGATAAAAATCTTAAAAAAACAATTGAACTTAAAGAAAAAGCACAAAAAACTCCACCCAAAATTATACTCAGTAATAAAGAAAAAAAACTGATTATTAAGGTATTTAAAAAACCTTGAAGAAATTTTTCTTTATAGGTCGCAATTGCACTAAAATCAAAATGATAAGCACTTATACTAAAACTACAATAACAAAACAATATTAAAAATAAAATCAAAAGAATTAAATTAGTGATTATTTTTGACTTTGATAGAGGTTTTAAAGGTTTAAAATTCTTATTTTTTTGGATAAACAAAGACAATAAAAATCTCCAAAATTACAATTTATTCATTTCTTAAAGTATCTAAAATGTTAATTTGAGTTGCTTTTTTTGCAGGATAAAAAGACGATAAAGCTATGATTATTAAAGCACCTATAATGGTTAAAGAAAAATCCATTAAAGACAAATCAAGTGGTAATTTACTGGTTCCATAAACATCAGCAGGTAAAGTTACAATATCAAAATTTCCTAAAAGCCATAAAGTAAAAAATGCAAGCATCACACCCACTATCATACCACCGCCGCCAATAAGCATGCCTAAGGCAAAAAAACTCTTTTTTACCTCATTTTTGCTTGCACCTAGGGCAAGTAAAAGTGCTATTTCACTGCGACGATTCATTACTATCATCAATAAAGAACTTACTATATTTAAACTTGCAACCAAAATAATAAGCATCAACACTATAAAAAGCGCTCTTTTCTCAAGCTCTAAGGCTGAAAAGAAATTTTTATTTTGTTCCCACCAGCCTACTACAGCATAATCGTCTTTTAAATAAGATTTAATTTTTTCAACATCCTTAAAAGCATTATCACTATATACATGAACTCCATCATAATTTGGATTTTTAGGCATTCCAAGTACTTTTTTCAATGCATCAACATCTGTGTACATATAAGCTTTATCATAAAATGCAAGCCCTGAAGTAAAACGCGCTTTAACATCAAAACGTTTAGTTTGTGGTACTAAAGAAAATCCACTAGGATTAAGATTTGAAAAAATAAGTGAAAGTTTGTCATTTTTATGCAAACCAAATTCATCAATAAGTGCTGATCCTACAAGTATATCAAAACCACTTAAATTCTCATCCTTTAAAGCTTTAGCAACCACTTCGTTTATTTTTTTTTCATCATTAAAATTAACGCCAAAAAGCACACCACCTTCAAAACGATTATCCCCCTTTATAACAACTTGAGTACTTATATAAGGGCTAAATAACAAATTTGGAAATGTTTTTCTTAACTCATCTATAAATTCATCATTTACAGGAGCGTAAAATTTAGGCAAAATAGTAATAGGATAATTCATCACAAAAAAGCGTTTTTCAAATTCTTTATCAAAACCATTCATAATTGCCATAGCTACAAGCAAAACACAAAGTCCTACGCAAACTCCTAAAAAGGCCAAAAGCATAGAAAGATTGATAAAGGGTTGTTCTTTATCAAATCTTAAATATTTAAAAAGTAAATATTTTAAAACGCTTTTATTCAAGCTAAAATTCCTTGCTTAGGACCACTTTTTCCATGGCATTCTTTAAATTTTTTTCCACTTCCGCAAGGACAAGGAGCATTGCGTGGAACTTTTTTAAACTCAGCTTCGCCAAGATTATCTTCGCTTGCACCCATTTCTACTGAGCTTTGAAGTAGCTTTTCATTTTCTTCATTGGCTTTATTTTCTAAATTTTGTACCTCTTCTTGATTAAATTGCACACTAAAAAGTAGTTTAATACTATCAAATTTAATACGATTAACTAGCTCCAAGAAAAGATTATAACTTTCTTTCTTATATTCCACAAGAGGATCTTTTTGATTGTATCCGCGAAGTCCTATTCCTGTTTTTAAAATATCCATTTGATACAAATGCTCTCTCCAAGCATTATCCAAAACTTGCAAATATAAAATACGCTCTATATTACGCAATTCTTTAATCTCAAGTCTTGACATCTTTTCATTATAAGAATTTTCAAGAATTTGACTTAGCTTGTCTTGCATTTCAATGACGCTTAAATTTTCAAAATCTTTTTCACTAATCTGAGTTGAACACTCATATAAAATTTTTGCTTTCAAATTTTCAAAATTTACATTAGAACCGCTTTCATCAAGCATATAATCATTCATTACATTTGTGCTATATTCAGCGATATTTTGAGAAATTTTAGCTCTAATATCATAGTTTTCATCTAAAAGCTCATTACGATAACGATAAATAGTTTTTCTTTGTTCATTTGCTACATCATCATATTCTAACAAATGCTTTCTGCTTTCAAAATGTAAGCTTTCTACTTTTTTTTGCGCATTTTCAACCGCTCTTGTAACGATTCTTGACTCTATGCTTTCGCCCTCTTCTATACCTAAGCGATCCATAATGCTTTTAATACGATCCCCACCAAAAATTCTTAAAAGATTATCTTCTAAACTTAGATAAAAACGACTTATTCCAGGATCGCCCTGCCTTCCTGCACGACCACGAAGTTGATTATCAATACGGCGGCTTTCATGTCTTTCTGTACCTATAATATAAAGCCCACCCAAAGCCCTAATCTCATCATCGATTTTTATATCCACACCACGACCTGCCATATTTGTAGCGATAGTTACGGCACCTTTTTTACCTGCATCTTGGATAATCAAAGCTTCTTGTTCGTGATTTTTAGCATTTAAAACATGATGAGGGATTTTCTCTTTTACAAGCATATTGTGAAAAACTTCACTGCGTTCTATACTTGCGGTTCCTACAAGCACAGGCTGACCTTTAGCATTGGCTTTTTTAATCTCTTCAATTACGGCTTTAAATTTTTCATTTTGAGTTTTATAGATAAGATCATCTTTATCTTGTCTTTTAATAGGAATATTTGTCGGTATAGAAATAACATCTAAACTATAAATTTGAGAAAATTCAGTCGCTTCTGTTTGTGCAGTTCCTGTCATACCTGCGAGTTTATTGTACATTCTAAAATAATTTTGAAAAGTAATATCTGCTAGAGTTTGGCTTTCTTCTTGAATTTTTACATTTTCTTTAGCTTCTAAAGCTTGATGCAATCCTTCACTAAAACGACGTCCTTCGCTTAAACGCCCTGTAAATTCATCAACGATGATAACTTCATTATTTCTTAAAACATAATGCACATCTTTTTCAAAAAGATTATGTGCCTTTAAAGCTTGATCAAGCTGATGTGCTAAGATAGCATTATCAAGACTGTATAAATTTTCTACACCAAAAAGTTTTTCAGCCTTAGCAATACCTGCTTCGGTAATCAAAACACTACGATTTTTCTCATCTACCACAAAATCACCCTCAGGTTTTGCAGGAGGTAAAACTACTTCACCTTTTTGCATTTGCTTAGCTACTTCATTGGCTTTAATATAACCATCTAAAGTGCGATTTGTAGGGCCGCTGATGATAAGCGGAGTTCTTGCCTCATCAATTAAAATACTATCTACTTCATCTACAATAACAAAATTATGCTCTCTTTGAACTTTTTCAACTTTTGAAAATTTCATATTATCACGCAAATAATCAAAACCAAACTCATTATTGGTTCCATAAGTAATATCGCAATCATAAGCTTGCTTGTGCTCTATGTCACTATTTTGAGAAGAAAGAATCACACCTACGCTAAAACCTAAAAAATTATAAATCGCACTCATTTGCTCAGCATCTCTTTTGGCTAGATAATCATTCACTGTAACGACATGTACGCCTTTGCCACTCATGGCATTTAAAACAACAGGCAAGGTCGCTACAAGGGTTTTACCTTCTCCTGTTTTCATTTCTGCGATTTTTCCATCGTGTAAAACCATACCACCGATTAACTGCACATCAAAATGACGCATATTTAAAGTTCTCTTACCTGTCTCTCTGACTATAGCAAAAACATCATTTAAGATATCATTTTCGTTTTTTTCTCCGCTTAAAATTTGCTCTTTAAATTTTGCAAATTCGGCTTTTAATTCATCATCGCTTAAATTTTGATATTTGCCTTCTAAAGCATTGATTTGTGCTACACGCTTGAAGTATTTTTTAACTTCACGATCATTTTTTGTTCCAAAAACGGCTTTTAAGGTATTTAAAAACATTTTTAAACCTTTATAAATTTTTCAAACTATCATTATAACGATTATTTAATTAAAATTAGCTAGAATGATATAAAAAATATAATTTTTTTAAGGAAAATAAATGAAAAAAACATTCTTGATATTTTTTATTTTTATAGGACAACTTTTTGCCCTTGATCTTAATTTTAATACCTTTTCAAGCGATTTTATCCAAATAGTAAAATCCAAAAACTCTACACTTTCTTATTCTGGACATTTTATACTGAGTAAAGATCAAGCATATTGGAGTTATGATACTCCTAGTAAAAAAGAGATTTATATTAACAAAAATCAAGTAACCATAATAGAGCACGATCTAGAGCAAGTCATTTTCTCTCATCTTGATAACATTCCAAATCTTAATGAAATTTTCAAAAAAGCAAGTCTTATAGATAAAGATAAACTTGTAGCAAAATATGATAATATAAATTATACAATTAAACTCAATCAAGAGCAAATTCAAAGCATATCCTATAAAGATGAATTTGAAAATGATGTTATAATCAATCTAAACAATCAAATTAAAAATCCAAAAATTAATTCCGATGTTTTTAAGGCAAAAATTCCGCAAAATTATGACATAGTTCGCTAATTTTGCGTTGTATTTTCATCAAGCTTTATATCATAACCTGTTTGTGGTAAATGATAAGGCTTGCTTGCGTTATTTTCTTTGAATATTTGTGGAGGATTGGCGATTAAATCTCTTTTAATTTTTTCTTCTATATCTGGAGTCATTTTAGGTGTATTTAAATTATCTATATTGATTTCTCCATTGTCATTTTTATTTTCTTCATCTGAATCTTTGAAAAGCTGTTCAACTTGTTTGACTTCTAAATTTGGAACACTAGGAGTTGAGATCTTTTCAACACTAGGAACTTGAGTTTTAGGAGCTTCTAAGTTTTCAAGTGCTTTTTTTACCTCGCTGCCCATACCCTTCTCTTTAGCCTCAGTGCTTTCTAAAAAGCGTTTAAACTCCTCTAAATCAAATTTTTCCACTCCGCTTAAAGATATGATATATATATCATCTAATTTAATCTTATATTTCTTATCTAAAAATTTTTCTAAAGTCTTTTTAAAATTATTTTTTCCAATTTCTGTAAAAATATCTTCGTAAAAAAACCCTGAAATTACTGTATTTACAGCATCAATTAACTTATTTTCATTTTCTTTTAAATTATTCCCATCAAATTCCAAAGAAATTTCAACTTTTTTAAGAACATTTGTCCCACTTTTAGAATACAAATCTGTTCTTATGTTCTCTATTTCAAGATTTTGAGCATTTAAACTCAAAACCAAAAAAACACTTAAAAATATTTTTTTCATTTAATGCCTTTAAATGATTTGTTCTTGCATTTCAAGATCTAAAAAATTATGTTTTTTATAAAAATCAATCACATTAGAATCTATTTTTAAAATATTAGCAAAATAAAATCCAAAATTTATCTTTTTTGTAGAATAAATTTTTAAAGTATTTGGGTTTGTAGCGCGAGAAAGAGCGACATAAAGCTGTCCATTTTCAAAAATATGATCAATATCGCACACTAATTTTTCAATACTCATGCCTTGTGATTTGTGTATAGTAATAGCATAAGCTAACTTAATAGGAAACTGTGTAACACTTGCAAGAATATTAACAACAAAATCTTTACCTGATTGCTCAAGTTCTTCCATGAAAAAAGTATAAGGTTCAAGTAAAATTTTCATCCCATTACTTTTAATAATGCTAATATAAATTTTCTCCTCTTCATAAAGAATATCTTCTATAATGCCTTGCTCTCCATTATAATAATTCTTATCCCAATTATTTACACAAAAAATAATACGAGCGCCTATTTTAATATTTAATTCTTCCAATATATTTAAGCTTCTAATCCAAGAATCAAGTTCTTCATCTTTTATTCTCTTATCTTCTTTTTTAACCTGAGCCTTAAAGCATGCAAGCGGAGTCTCAAGTTTGCTTAATTTTTCTTGATTGATATTGTTTACTTTTTTATTGATACCACAAAGTAAAGTATAATCATCTTCTAAATTTTCTAATTCTTTATAATCAATTCGCAAAGATTCAATAAAGCTTAAAATTTTTTCATCTAAAAAACCTTGTCTAATCAAAGATAAATGGTTATAAAATTCCATATTTTGCGTTCTTTTAGGTTGAGAAAGTTTAACATTCTTAAAATTTAAATCTTGCCAAAAAAATGAAGAAAAAGCATAGTAAGAATGGTTAAATAAAGTTTCCTTTTTTTCTTTAACTACGGGAGGCAGTTGAAAAAAATCTCCAACAACTAAAATTTTTCCATTAAATTGAGAATTTTTAAGTCTAAAACCTATCATTTCAAAAACACTTGCACTAACCATGGAAATTTCATCGATAATAATAAGCTCAATCGTTTTTAAAAGTTCTTTAAGTTTTGTTAATTTTTCTTTTTGTTTTTGATTGCGATCCAATGCACTTAATTTCATCATATCATCACAATACCCTAAACAAAAAAAGCTGTGTAAAGTAACACCGCCTATATTAAACGCCGATAGAGCACTAGAACCAAGAGCTATGGCTAATTTTTTTTGTTTTCTATAAGATTTGATAAGCTCATTTGTCAAAAAGCTTTTACCAACTCCAGCACCACCACTTAAAAAAACATTATCATAAGCTAAAATTTTTTCTAGTTTATCAAGCATTATATTTCCTTGGCTTTAATTATAACTATTTTTTCTAAAAGGTTGATTATGAAATCTTGTTTATATTTTACTTTTATAGTGCTATTTTTAACAGCTTGTTCAACAAAAAATTTAACTTCACTTCATCGTGAAAATTTAAAACAAAAAAATGAAAATCAACATTATGCAAAACTTGAATACGAACAAAATGTAAGCATTTTACCACAATTTGCTTACGATATTAATTTTGATGCAAAACGATATAAAAAATATTTCTTTAACCCTTGGCATGATTCATTTAAAAATTACAAAGGACAAAATATTTTTTGGTCCTTTCCTTTATATTTAAATTCAAAAAATACTTATTATTTTTTCAATAAACAAATTATTCCACTTTCATGGTTTAAAAATACTATAAATAACGCAAATATCCAAGAATTTGGCAAACTTAATCAAAAAGCTTTGATTATCCAAAATACAATCATTAAAAATCTTCCAACCCAAAGAGCTATCTTAAAAAATCCTTTTTTTGAAAATGAAGGAATTCCTTTTGACTATGCAAGCGATAGCATTTTAAATGCTGGAACCCCTGTCTTAATTTCACATTTCAGCAAAGATAAGCGTTATGCTTTTGTTTTAGGTGAAGCTGGATTTGGATTTGTTGAAAGTAAAAATTTGGAATTTTTCTCAAATGATAGAGCGAAAATCTATGAAAATCTTAACTTTATCACACCACTAAAAGAAAAATTTCCTATCTATAGCGAAGATGGTAAATTTTTCTTTGAAAGTAGAATTGGCGCTATCTATCCTTACTACAAAGAAGATAAAAACTATTTTTATGGAAAAATAGGCTCTAAAAAATATAAAATTTCTAAAAAAGATGTATCTAAATTTCCTTTACAATTCAATGATAAAAATTTAAAAAATCAACTTTCACAAGTTTTAAATTTACCTTATGGCTGGGGCGGTTATAATTTTGAAAGAGATTGTTCTTTACTAACTCGTGATATCTTTTCAGCTTTTGGACTTTATCTACCAAGAAATTCAGCTGCACAAAAAAATTCTTTTAATCATTTTGATATAAGCACTCTTAGTAATTCTCAAAAAAAAGATTTTTTAAACCGCTTTGGGAAAGCTTATCTTAGTTTACTTTATTTACCTGGACATATTATGCTTTATGCAGGACAAATTACAGATAATAATATTGCCATACATAATATATGGGGCTTAAGAAAAGATGCAACCCAAAGACTTCTCATAAGTTCTAGCGTCATCACTTCTTTAGAAATAGGAAAAAATGAAATTTTAGAAGATAATTTGCTTTTATCAAGACTTAAAGAAATAAGTTTTATAAATTTAAACGAACAAGAAAAAGAGCAAATAAAAAGCTATCTTGAAAATATACAAAACAAATAAGATTTATTGATTTAATCAATAAATCTTTTAGTTAAATCTGCAAAATATTCTATGCGTCTATCTCGCAAAAAAGGCCACCAACGACGCACATTTTCACTTCTTTTTTTATCTATTTCTATGATTTTTACACATTCGTTTTGAGAATCTAAAAGACAAAGTTCTTCACCTTGAGGGCCAAAAACAAAAGAATTTCCCCAAAATCTAATGCCCTCTTCTACCCCACTTACATCTTTTTCAAAACCTACTCTATTGATAGCTACTACATATAAACCATTAGCTATAGCATGTCCTTTTTGAACACCAAGCCAAGCATTGAGCTGCCTTTGTTTTTCTTCATCTTCATCCTTATCAAACCAACCAATTGCCGTGGGATAAATAAGAATCTCAGCTCCTTTTAAAGCCATAATTCTTGCTGCTTCAGGATACCACTGATCCCAACAAATAAGCACTCCAAGCTTACCTAAACTTGTATTTATAGGTTCAAAACCCAAATCTCCAGGAGTAAAATAAAATTTTTCATAAAAACAAGGATCATCAGGTATGTGCATTTTGCGATATTTACCTGCTATAGAACCATCTTTTTCAAAAACCACTGCAGTATTATGATAAAGTCCGGCACTTCGTTTTTCAAATAATGAAGTAATAAGCACTATTTGATTTTTTCTAGCTATATTTGCCCAAAATTTCACATCTTTTTCATAATCATTAGCATAGTCAAAAAAATCCACATTTTCACTTTGACAAAAATACTCACTTTGATGAAGCTCTCCTAAACAAATAAGCTCAGCTCCTTGTTTAGAGGCTTCTTCTATAAATTCGCAAGTTTTTTTTATAGTTTGTTCTTTGTTTGAGTGAAATTTTTGTTGTATTAAAGCGATTTTCATTGTCTTTGCCTTTCTTGTTCTGCATCATCATAAGGATCTAAATGAATTTGTATATCCCATTTTTCATTTTCAAACATCTTACGCACACCTTCTTCTATTTCATCTGAAATTTTATGCGCATTTAAAAGCGAAATTATAGGGCAAAAAACCAAATGCACGCTTAAATAATTACAACTTGGAGTTTTACGCGTCTTTAATTCATGATAGGAAATTATTTCAGGATTATTAGAAATCAAAATACAAATTTTATCCACTTGTTCCTTAGGTAAAGCCTCATCCATTAAAAAAGCCAAAGCTTTTTTAATGATTTTAAAAGCAGAAAATGCCGTATAAAGACTGATCACTATCCCAAAAATAGCATCAATAATATGTAAATTTGTAAAATAAATCAAAACCAAAGCCCCTAAAGTACAAGCATTGGTTAAGCAATCTGTTTTGTAATGCAAAGCATCGCTTTCTATAATCAAACTTTTGGTTTTTTTAGCTACATAATTTAAAAAAAGTACAAGAAAAAAAGTCATAATTAAAGCAAAAATCATCACATAGATGCTTGAATTTAAATCTTTAATTTCTTCTTTATAATAAATCTTTAAAATACTCTCATAAAAAATAAAAATCCCCACGCCAACTATAAAAACACCTTCTAACAAACCCATTAAAGCTTCAATTTTAGAAAAACCAAAATTATAATTTTCATTCGCCTTTTGTGAGCTTTTTTTAAGAGCTAAAAAATTAAAAGCAGAAATAGCAAAATCCATTAAAGAATCAATCGCACTTGAAAGCACTGCAACAGAACCACTTGTTAAGCCTACTATAAATTTAACCAAGGCTAAAACAATAGCACATAAACTTGCTACAAGAGTTGCTTTTTTTTGCAAACTCATCTTAAACCTTTGAAACGATTTTGACAAGAACAATGCAAAGAACCGTTTTGTCGTAAAAACACTCTTGCATCTACTCCTATAATTTTATGATTGGGTAAAGCTTTAGAAAGTCTTTTAGTTATGATTTCATCATTTTTATCCTTATAAAAAGGCACAATTAAAGCATTATTTATAAAAACAAAATTCGCATAAGTCGCCCCCAATCTTCTTCCTTTATAGTATAAAGGCTTAGGTATAGGAAGTTCTACTAAATCAAAGCCTGTTTTTTTAAGCTCTTCTTTCATTTTTTGCAAAGGCAAATAATGCTCATCCTCTTCATCTTCACAAATACAATGCACTATGGTATTTTTATCTATAAATCTTGCTAAGGTATCGATATGATGATCCGTATCATCACCTTTTATGAAACCATTTTCTAGCCAAATAATTTGCTTTAAACCAAAAATTTCTTTTAATTTTGTATCAATTTGAGTTTTGTTTAGATGAGAATTTCTATTTTCATTTAAAAGACAATGAGAGCTTGTAAGCATCACACCCTCTCCATTAAAGTCAATACTTCCTCCTTCTAAAATAAAATCAACCTTTTTAAGCTCCTCTTTAAATTTTTCTTTAAAAAGCTTAGAATTTACAGCATTATCAAGCTCACTTTGAAATTTATTTCCCCAAGCATTAAAAGTAAAATCAAGAGCCTTTAAACGATTATTTTCTACTATATCTATAGCTCCAAAATCACGTATCCAAGTATCATTTGTATCACATTTAAAAAACTCAACATTTTTTATATCTTTAAAATTTTCAAAATCACTCTGTTTAGGAGCTATAAGTAAAACTTTTTGAAATTCACTTACCACTTTTACAAATTCTTTATAACTTTGCAAAATTTCCTCTAAATATGGACTCCAATCGCTTTTTTCATGAGGTAAAGAAAGCATGAGGTATTCTTGCTCACTCCATTCAGGAATTGATTTTATCATTTAACTACCTTTTTGATAATAAAATTATAATTGTATCATTTTTTAGACTTTTGTCAAATTTAAGAAGATTACCTCGATATTTCGAGGCTTTAGGGTATTATTTAAAAAAGATTTTCATTTCATCATTGCTTAAAACAAGTTTTCCATTTTCATTTGAAATTTTAAAAGTTCCTTTGAAATTTGAAAGGAAAGAATTTTCAAAATCCATTACATCCATTGGGTGACAAAGCATTTGAGTTGAAGCTACGCGATCACCTTCGATTTGTAAAGTATCCGCCTTAGTTTGATAAGAACCAAAAAAACGATTGCATCCTGAATAACCATAAAATTTATTATTTTCAAAACTGATATTTGGACTTTCCTCTGCGTTTTTTGGATCAAAAGTTTTACCATTAACTATAATTTTTTCTATTTTGAAAAGCTGATTTTGCACAAGTTCATTATTACCTTTAGAAGTAGATGAAGTAACAGAAGTACTAGCACAACCTGCAAAAAAAGTTGCAGCTAAAGCAATTTGAAGCGTTTTTTTCATTTTATTCCTTTAAATTTGAAATTGGTTAAGTTCACTTTCGAGATTATGACACACTATTTTTAACTCATCTGCAACTTGAAGCAGAATTTTAGAAATTTCTTCATTCTTTTCACTTACTTCGACATTTTTTTGCATACGAGAAAGTAAATTTTGTATATTCTCTTGGGAAATTTTTATTTTTTCAGTACATTGAGTTACCAAAGCCCTAGCATCTTCGTTGCATAATTTAACCTCATTAGCATCATCAACCAATAAAGTGGTGTCATCATTTAAAGCTTGTATACTTTGAGCATTTTTCTTTAATTCTGCGCTAACCTCATTAATACTTTGCAAAAGCTCTTTTGTAATTTGAGCTATATTTCCTAAAAAATCTTCACTGTTCTGAGCCAACTGCCTAACATCCTCAGCAATTACAGAAAAACCTCGTCCAAATGCACCAGCCCTAGCTGCTTCTATGCCAGCATTTAGAGATAGTAAATTTGTTTTATCTGCGATCTCATCCATCATTTGAGTTGCTTTTTGTATATTACCTGCTTGATTAACCATATTTTCAACTTTTTTAGCCAATTCATTTTCATTTTGAGATACTGTTGATACTTTATTAGCAACATTAAACAAAGATTTAAGCATTTGCTCTAATAATAAAAAGGATTTTTCATTGGCACTATTTGCCTTATTTGACAAACTAGCAAGTTCCCCAAGCTCATTACCAACATTTGCACCAAGCTTAAAACTTTGATCTATTTGTTTATGACTTTGTGAACTAATTTCACTTAAAGAAATAGCATTTGAATTTAAAAGATTGCTTTGTTTTTCTACATTTTTTGAATTATGACTTGCACCGCTAACTGCCTTGTGAGTTTTTTCGATAAATTGATTGATATATCTACAAGCTAAAGCAATTTCATCTTGACCTTTAACTGAAATACGAGCTTTTAAATTACCACTTCCTTGAGCTAATTCTTTAGCATGATTTAAAAGCTCTAAAACAGGCTTTCCAACAACAACTTTAAGCATTAAGAGAACCACACAAAGGGTAAAAATCAAAGCAATAGTAAATATTATAATATAAGATTGACTGGTTTTACTTATATCTTTTTGAACACCTTCTAAAGAATGCGATATATCCATAACCCCTATCACACTCCCTACATTAGCATTTGCATGACAAGCAACACAACTTTCATCTGCAATCAAAGGGCGTATCAATCTTAAATGCACAACACCATTTACATTTTCTTCTAAAGCTTGAATTTTAGGATTTGAAAATTGTTCTATAATACGCTTATCATTTGAAATTTGAGGGGCTTTCATCTCAAAAAGATCTATAGTATCTTTTGAAGGATAAATTTTAATATCACTAATACCCTCTATACTTTTTGCATCTTCAATGGCTTCTTTAATTTTTTCAGGATCTCCTAAATTCATAGCCATTCTCATTGTTTGAAAAACAGAAGTACTTACGGTATCTAAATTTGCCCTGCTCATTTTATTGGCAGTATTTTTAAAATCTAAATTTAAAATCACTTGCATTACAATAAAACTTATAAGCAATACCACAAAAATTGCAGCAGAAACCTTAAATCCTATAGTTTTAAACATCATAGTTTCCTAAAAATAAATTTTTTCGGAAATATTTTACACATAATTTATTTAATTTTTATTGAATTATGTGTAAAAAACATAACATTCCGTTAAACTTAATGTAAGAAATGTCTTACGCCTGTGAAATAAAGCGCCATACCATACTCATTGGCTGCTTTTACCACTTCATCATCTCTTATGCTTCCGCCTGGTTCTACTATAGCTTTAACCCCTACTTTACTTGCTTCATCTATGCTATCTCTAAATGGAAAAAAGGCTTCACTTGCTAAAACGCAACCTTGTAAATCAAGCCCCATTTCTTTAGCTTTAGCGATTGCTGCCTTTGCTGCATCGATTCTGCTTGTCATACCCATACCTATAGCCACCATAGCACCATTTTTTACATAAACAACATTATTTGATTTGGTAAATGCTGCTATTTTCATAGCGATTTCAAGATCTTTTAATTCTTCCTTACTTGCCTCTCTTTGACTCATAAGCTTTGCATTTTTAAGCTCATCTTCGCCTACTTCATCGCTGTTTTGATATACAAAACCCCCATCAATATGTTTAAAATCATATTTATCAAAACTGCGGATTAAAAACGGACTTTCTTGAGTAAAAATTTTAATGCGTTTTTTACCTTCAAACACAGTTAAAGCTTTTTCATCTACATTGGCTGCAATGATTACTTCTACATAAATTTCATTGATTTTATTTGCTAAAGCCTCATCAAGAGTTCCATTGATTGCAACCACTCCTCCATAAGCACTGACGCTATCGCATTTTAAAGCATATATATAGCTTTGTACTAAATTTTCTTTTATAGCAAAACCGCAAGGATTTCCATGTTTTACTATAGCAATAGCTGGAGCTTTATCGAAACTACTAGCCAAATTTAAAGCTGCGTTAATATCGGTTAGATTGTTAAAACTTGCTTCGCCTTTAAGGGCTTTGAAATTTGCGCTAAAAAAGACATCAAACTCGTATAAAGCCCCTTTTTGATGTGGATTTTCTCCATATTTTGTATCAAATACTTTTTGTCCTACTATAAATTTGCTCGCTCCAAAACCTCCGTTAAAGCGTTCATTCATATAATTTGCAATATAAGCATCGTAATTTGCTGTATGCTCATAAGCTTTTATCATCAAATTTAAACGAAAATTCTCATCATTTTGACCTTTTTTTAAAGTCTCAATCACTTTTTCATAATCAAGTGGATCGCAAAGCACTATCACATCTTTATAGTTCTTTGCTGCACTTCTTATCATCGCAGGTCCGCCTATGTCGATATTTTCTATAATTTCATCAAAATCATCGCTCATAATGGTAGTTTTTTTAAAAGGATATAAATTTACACAAACTAGATCAATGCCTAAAATTTCATTTTCTTTTGCTTGTTTGATATGATTTTCATCGCTTCTTTTATGCAAAATCCCACCGTGAATCTTAGGGTGCAAAGTCTTCACACGCCCTTCAAAAAGCTCAGGACTCTTTGTAAAATCACTCACTTCTATAACTTTTATTCCATTTTCTTTTAAAAGCTTAAAAGTCCCGCCTGTTGAAAGAATCTCAAAACCTAAATTTTCAAGCTCTTTGCCAAATTCTACTATGCCTTCTTTATCACTCACACTAAGTAATGCTCTCATTTTTACCTTTCTAAATGTTTTTTAACTTTTTCATAAGCTTCGTTGATTTTTTGAAATTTCTCTACGCCGATTTTAAGCTCTTCTTCGCTGACATTGTTTGCGTTTAAAATATCAGGATGGTATTTTTTTGCTAAATTGCGGTATTGTTTTTTTACCGCATTTAAATCTGCATTATTTGGAAGTTCTAAAATAGCAAAAGCTTCATCAAGACTTAATTCTTTTTTAGAACTTTTTAAATTTGAAAGACTTGCAATAAAAGCATCTAATTCGCTTTTTGCTATATCAAAGGCTTTAGCGATTTGCTCTAAAATTTCACGCTTTTTAGCATTAAAATCTGCATCGATTAAAGCCATAAAAACAAGCACACGCAAGACATTAAAACGCTCATTTTTAGGTAAAGGCACTTCTTTTAAAAAATCTTTTGCCACATAAAAAGCATCGCTTAAATTTTCTTTATGTTCGTTAAAACTTGCTTTTAAAAAAGCTCTTTCTTTTTCATCTTTGGCATTTGCATCTAAAAGATCTTTGATCATTTCAGCTTCATTTTCACTTACTCTGCCATCGCTTTTTGCAATTTTTGCCAAAAGTGCGATAACATAGTAATTCATACGCCTTTTAAACTCATCCATTCTTTCTTCCATAACCCCACGAGCAAAACCCTTAGCAAAGCCTTTGGCTCCTCTTGTGGCTGAGTGTAAAAAATCCTGTTTTCCCCAAGTTTTATAATACCAGTAAAACACCAAAACAACGAGTATAATTAAAACTAAAGTCATTGGATTTGCTCTTTAAAACTTTCAAAATAAAACTTATCAAGTTCAGCCTTGCTTAACTCAATGCTATCAAGTTTAAAATATTTTTGGCTTGTACTCACACCTAATTTATAAGCTTTTACTCCAAATTCTTTAGCTAAATTTAAAAAAGCTTCTTCATTTTCTTTACTAAGCCCTACTATAGCACGACTTGCACTCTCATCAAAAATCATTTTTTCATCATCAAAATCACTTGTTAAATTTGCACCCACACTAGAAATAGCAAACATTTTTGCCAAAGTCATAGCAATACCCCCTATTCCTACGCTATTGGCACACTCAAGTAAAGAATTTTGATTGGCTTTATAAAGCAAATCCCAAAGTGCAAGTTCAGCTTTATAATCAAGCTCTTTAAGACTTCCTGATACTTTTTTATCTTGGATTTTCATTACCATAGATCCGCCAAATTCTCCTAAACTTTCACCCAAAAGATAAACGCTTAAATTTTCTTTTTCAAAACTAGCTTTTAAGGTTTTATTTGCATCTTCTAAAACCCCTACGCTTACTATAGTAGGACTTGGATAAATACTTACGCCTTCAGTTTCATTATAAAGTGAAACATTGCCGCTTACTACTGGGGTATTTAACTCTTTACAAGCTTCTTTAATACCTTCACAACCTTGTGCGAATTGCCACATCACTTCAGGATTTTGCGGATTTCCATAATTTAAACAATCACTTATTGCCAAAGGCTTAGCTCCTGTGCAAGCAACCTTTCTTCCTGCAGAAGCTACTGCTAAAGCTGCTCCTATTTTAGGATTTACATAATTTAAGCGTGAATTACATTCTATAGCCATAGCCACACTTGCACCATTTTCTTTGATACGAATAACACTAGCACCTAATTTTCCATCAGCTTTTATGGTATTGGTTTGCACGCTTGAATCAAATTGATCATAAATAAAAGCTTTATTATTAATATTTTCATTTTGAAGCATTTGTATAAAAAGCTCTTGAACGCTTGATTTTAACTCAAATTTATAGTCTTTAATTTCACTTAAATATTTTGGCTCGCTTGTAGGGCGACTTAAAATCGGCGCTTTCTCACTTAAAGGCTCGATAGGAATAAGCCCTACAAGCTCATCATGCAAAAAAAGCTCCATTTTTCCTGTATTGGTAACCTCACCCATAACCACAGCATCTAAATCCCATTTTTTGAAAATTTCTATAACCTTATCTTCATAACCTTTTTTCGCACAAATAAGCATTCTTTCTTGAGATTCGCTAAGCATTAACTCATAAGGAGTCATACCGCTTTCACGCATAGGAGTTTTATCTAAGTAAAGTTTCATGCCACTGCCACTTCTTCCTGCCATTTCAAAAGAACTTGAAGTAAGTCCTGCAGCACCCATATCTTGAATACCCACAATATAATCGGTTTTAAAAAGCTCTAAACAAGCCTCCATAAGAAGTTTTTCACTGAAAGGATCGCCAATTTGCACTGTAGGACGCAAAGATTTGCTTTCTTCATTGAAGCTATCACTTGCCATAACCGCTCCACCAAGTCCATCACGCCCTGTTTTTGAACCCACATAAATCACAGGATTTCCTACACCTTCAGCCTTAGCATAAAAGATATCTTCACTTTTACAAACCCCTAAAGCAAAGGCATTAACTAAGATATTTCCATTAAAACACTCATCAAAAGCACATTCTCCACCTATAGTTGGCACACCCATGCAATTTCCATAATGAGAAATTCCATTTACCACACCTTTAACAAGGTATTTTTGATGTTTGCCGCATTTTTCATCATGAATATTGCCAAATTTTAAAGAATTTAGCCCTGCAACCACTCTTGCACCCATAGTAAAAACATCACGTAAAATTCCCCCTACTCCTGTAGCCGCACCTGCAAAAGGTTCGATAAAGCTAGGGTGATTGTGACTTTCTACCTTAAAAACTGCTGCCATACCTTGCCCGATATCAATAACCCCTGCGTTTTCTCCTGGGCCTTGAATCACCCAAGATGCTTTAGTTGGAAAACCATTAAGATATTTTTTACTGGATTTATAAGAGCAATGCTCACTCCACATCGCAGAAATAACCCCAAGTTCTAACAGATTTGGTTCTCGTCCTAAAATTTCTAAAATTTGTGCATATTCTTCATCGCTGATTTTATGTGCTTTTATGGTTTCTTTATCCATTTTTATCCTTTCATTTTCCTAAACAAAAATTACCAAACATTTCGTCTAAAATTTCATCTCTTTGAAAATCTTTGGTAAATCTTGCAAGTTCATTAATAGCTAAATTAAGTTCAAAAGCAAAAAGTTCTAAAGAACTTTCCTCTAAAAGTCCTTTAGCTCTAAAAATCACTTCACTTGAAATTTTACAAGCATTAATAAGATCTAAAGAACTTACCATAATACCTTCGCTATCAAAAGAATTAAGATAATTTTGCAATTCTTCTTTTAACAAAGTGATATCTTTTTGAGCACTAAGCTTGATAAAATTTTTATTTTGAGTATTTTTGAAAACATTTTCTAAATCACTTTTATTTAAAATCCAAAAGATTTTTTTATCAGTATTTGCTAATAAGTCAAAAATTTTCTCATCTTCTTTATCTTGCACTCTTGAAGCATCAAAGACTGCCAAAATAATATCTGCATCTTCTAAACTTTTTTTACTTAAAGCTACGCCGATTTGTTCTATAACATCTTTACTTTCCCTAATACCCGCTGTATCTATAATGCGTAATAAATGCGTTCCTAATTTAAAGCTCTCTTCTATAGTATCACGAGTGGTGCCTGCTATATCTGAAACAATAGCTCTTTCATAAGAAAGCAAGGCATTTAAAAGCGAGGATTTGCCTACATTTGGCTTACCTACAATAGCGATTTTAAAACCTTCTATAAGTCCTTTTTTGCTTTGAGAAAGTGTATAAACTTCTTTTAAAATTTTAGAATTTTCTTCACACATAGTAGAAATTTGTTCTAATAAATCAGAAGGTAAATCATCATCAGCATAATCAATGCTAGTTTCTACAAAAGCTAAAGTTTTAACCAAATCTGTACGAATTTTTTCTAAAAGTTCTCCTAGATTTCCTTGCATGTTGCGTGCTATAATTTTAGCTGCAAGCGCAGATTTTGAAAGTATGAGATCTTGTATATTTAAGGCTTTTAAAGGAGTCATTTTGCCATTTAAACACGCTCTTTTGCTAAATTCTCCCGCTAAAGCAAGTCTTGCCCCTAAACTCACAAGTTCTTCGAGTAAAACTTCACTCACACTAAATCCTCCATGAGTTTGAAACTCTACTATATCTTCACCTGTAAAACTATAAGGAGCTTTAAAATATATCATTATAGCTTCATCGATGATTTCATTGTTTTGATTAAAAAGTTTTGTAAAAGTAGCATGGCGGGGGGTGAGTTTGGTTTTGTGGCTAAGCTTTAAGGCAAATTCTAAAGCTCTTTCACCGCTTAATCTTACAATAGAAATCGAACCCACGCCATGAGCTGTGGCAATAGCCGCTATAGTATCACTCATCTTTTTTGAAAAAGTCGTTTATTACAACAAATCTTTGATCATTATTTTGCTTAATTCCTACATACTTATCTGGAAATGCAGCTCTTAACTGCTCTAAAGCGATTTTTATCAAAACCCCATCTAAAGGTTTGGTTTGTCCGCGTCCATGAATTTTAATTTTTTCAATCACGCTTTGTAAATAAAGCTGCATACCTTGAATTTGATTTTCTAAAAATTGAGCGATCTCAAGGCGCACTAAAAGATTATATTTTAAATTGATCCAATTATGCAAAAGATAAGAAATAGCCTTGTAACGATGTGCTTCTTTGCCTATCATCAAAGCAGCATCTTCCCCATCCAATCGAATCAAAACACAATCTTCATCATACATTCTAAGTTCACTAAGCTCTATTTTAAACTGGGAGCTTTCTAAAAGTTTTACAAGCTGAATACGAATCTCATCTAAAATATCCTGAGTATTACGCACTCCTTTGCTTTCTCGATGAAAACTATCAAAAATTTCATCACTTTTTACTATGTATTTTTCTTTTTGACTTTTATTTTTTTCATTTTTTATTTCAATCTTGTTTTCTTGTTTTGGCTCATGTGTTTCTGGTTTGTGATTTTTTGAACTTGTAAATTCTTTTTTAGGATTTTTTTTCAAAATCCTTTTTTTTGCTTTAGCCTCTATAATTGCCTTTTTTCTTCCAAATCCAAAAAAACCTTTTCTTGGATGCTGAATAATCTCATATTCTAAGTCCATCACAGAACATTCTAAACTTCTTGAAGCTTCTGTTAAGGCACTTTGAAGATCAATGGCTTCGATTTTCATTTTTCATGCTCCACTTGTTTTTTTGTGATGTTCTTTAGCAAATATTTTATTGATAACCCATTGTTGAACCAAAGAACAAAGATTATTTGCAAACCAATAAAGCGTAAGTCCTGCTGGGAAAGTGATAAAGAAAAAAGTAAAAATCACTGGTAAAAATTTCATAATCTTAGCTTGCATAGGATCTTGTATAGTCATAGGTGTGATAAGTTGTTGTAAAAACATCGTTGCACCCATTAAAATAGGCAAAATAAAATAAGGATCCATTACCGATAAATCATGTATCCAAAACGCCCAAGGAGCTGCTTTTAGCTCAATAGCATTAAGCAAAACGCGATAAATAGCAAAGAAAATAGGAATTTGTAAAAGTATAGGCAAACAACCACTCATAGGATTTGCACCATGTTTTTTATAAAGCTCCATCATGTGCATATTCATTTTTTGTGGATCGCCTTTATAACGCTCTCTAATATCTTTCATTTTAGGAGCAAGATCTTTAAGTTTATTCATAGAAATCATAGATTTATAAGTTAGTGGGAATAAAATAATACGCACAATTAAAGTCATCACAACGATAGCCCAACCCCAATTTCCTATATACTGATGTAAGAAATTCAAAAACTCAAACATAGGCTTAGCAATAAAAGTAAACCAACCATATTCAACAACTGCTTCAAGGCGTGGATCTATACTTCTTAAAATCACATGTTCTTTAGAACCTATATAACCCCCTGCTTTAAATTCATTATCACTATAAGCAAAAACTATAGGGTTTTTATTAGCATCCTTGCTGATTGCCACATTTAAAGGTTTATCAAAATTATAAAAGAAAGTTGCATAGTATCTATCAAAAGCCGAAGTCATTACGACATTATTAGCACTTTCATCCTTCTCTACATCTCCATCTTTATAAGTTTCGATGGTTTCTTTATTATCCATTACCAAAGCACCATGAACTGTATAACTATCTACGGCAATATTTGGACGATATCCTGGACTTATAAAATAATTTGCATTTTTGCTGAGTTTAACTTCTATCTCATAATTTCCTTTTGGATAAAAAGTAATATCTTTTTCGATTTTCAATCCGGAAAGATTTTGAGTGAGTTTTAAAACTTGACTTCCATTTTCATCAACAAAAAGATTGCTAGAGTTAGCAATATAAGGAAATTTAAAAGCCTCTGAGTTAATACTTGGATCACTAAAACGCATTTCTAAAGGATAAGGACTATTTTCCTTGCTAACAAGATTTATAAATTCCCCTTTCTCATTTTGGTATTTTTTATCTTTTAAATAAAAAGCAGAAATTCTACCAAAAGAGTCAATTTGTGCTTCAAAATGTTTGCTTTGAACCTTAGATATCACACTATCTTGCGAAACTAAAGCCGCACTTGGAGTATTTGTGGTGGTATTTTGTATATTAGGAGTGTTATTTATGCTTGTGTTTTGTTGATTTTGTTGTGTAATGTTTTGTTCTATTTTTAAAGGTTGCTTTGGAATGAAAAAATAATCATAAACAACAAAAAATAAAAAAGAAATCACAACAGCCAAAAGTATACGCTTTTGCTGAAAAATATTATTTGAATTATTCACTGATTTGTCCTTTTAAAGATGATTTTTATAAGATAAAAACTTTTATTTTTATAAGGTATGTATAAAAAACAAAGTTGTTTTTTTGCTAAAAATATAGGCTTAAAACATAAATTCATAGGATAAAAATTTTTAGAAACTCTAGGATAATCAAATCCCCCTTTAAAAAAAGGGTTACATCTTAAAATTCTAAAAAAAGTAGAAAAAAAAGCTAGAAAAAAATTCTTTTTTTGAAACTGCCAAAGTGCATACTCAGAACAACTAGGATAATACCTACAAGCAGCGGGTTTTAAAGGGCTTAAGAATTTCTGATAAAAACGGAGTATTTTTAGGCATATCATTTGAAACATTCTAGTTTTTTCAATCCCCATTTTAGATTTTTTTCTAACCTAGAAAAAGAAAGTTCAGTGATTTCATTTTTAGCTACAAAAATATATTTGCCATCTTGAAGATATCTTTCAAACTTAGCAAACAAAGCCCTTAAAATTCGTTTTGAACGATTTCTAACCACTGCTTTTCCAACTTTTTTACTAGCAACAACTGCTATTTTTTTTTCATAACTATTCAGATAAAAAATGATCACACCTTCGCAATGCCATTTTTTACCTACTTTATATACAGATGAAAATTCCTCGTTTGTGCTAAATTTATCAAAATTTTTCACACAGCAAGTCTTTTTCTACCTTTAGCGCGTCTTGCATTGATCACCTTGCGACCATTTTTAGTTTTCATACGAACACGGAAACCATGAGTGCGTTTTCTTGGAGTGCCATGCGGCTGATAAGTTCTTTTCATTTGATTTTTCCTTAAAAAATTATAAAATAAACTTGTATTTTATCTTAATCTTACTTATAAATTGCTTTTAATTAAGAGTAATTTTTAAATTCTTTTGATAAATTTTGAAATTATTTTTAAAAGGTTAAAAATGTCAGAATTTAAAATTATTGATTTAAGACAAGAAGATTTAGATATTTTACAAGAAATGATCATAGAATTTGCAAAATACGAAGATATGTTAGATTTTCTTCAATGCACGAAAGAAAAACTGGAACATTCTTTACTAAAAAATAAATTTGCTCGTGCTTTTTTGTTAAAAGAAAATGAAAAAACTATAGGCTACATGATTTATTTTTATACTTTTTCATCTTTTTGGGGTAGCGGTGGAATTTATCTTGAAGATATTTATATACGAGAAAATTTTCGTAAAAAAGGTTATGGAAAAGCTGTTTTTAAATTTTTAGGAGAAATTTGCAAAAAAGAAAATTTAAAAAGACTCGACTGGGTTTGCTTAAATGATAATATTTTAGGTATTAATTTTTATGAAAGTTTAAACGCTAAACATCTTAAACAATGGAGAAATTATCGTCTAAGTGGAGAAAATTTAGAAAAATTGTGTGATTTATGATAAGAAGTCTTTATTATTTAAAAGCTATGGGATTTAACTTTGTTGATACACATATAAACCGCTTTGAACAAGCACAAAATTTTCAAGAATTAAAACAACTTGTTTCATCTTGCGCCTTATGTCAATTTTCCAAAACAAGAAAATTTAGTCTTATGGAACCTAAAATAAAAAATGTCAAATTGCTAATTCTTGATGTTTTTGGGCAAAAGAGTGAAAATGAAAGTGGAATTTTACTTAATTCAAAAAAAGGTGAAAAATTAAAACACTATATTTATCAAATTTTAGGGCTTTGCGATGAAGATTTTTATTTTTCTTATTTATTTAAATGTTTTTGTAATGGAAAATTTGATGATTTTTCGCTACAATCTTGCTTACCATTTTTCTGGAACGAACTAAAACTGATTCAACCTGCTTTTTTACTTTGTCTAGGAGAATACACATTTAAAAGCTTGGGATTTAAAGATTATCACATTTTAAAAGGTGAAGTTTTTGCTTATAAAAATTTTTTCATAATGCCAAGTTATGATTTAGATTTTATAGAAAAAAATCCAAGTTATGAAAAAAATTTCATACAAGATTTAAAAAAAATTAAAGGATTTTTATGAAAAAAATATTTTTAATATTTTTCTTATCTTGCTTTTTGCTTAGTGCAAAAGAGCAAAAATTAGTCGATGTAAAACCTGTTGAAAATTTTTATCCTAAATTAAGCGTTCAAGAATGCAACGCAAACTGTCTTTTTGATCTTTTAGAATCAAGATTGTATCTTAGTTTTTTAAGTGAATTTGCAGATCAAAACGATCAATTTTTATCTAATGTTTATGCAAAATTATTAAATTCCATTACTGATTTTGAAAAAAATGTTCAAAAAATTACTTCTGTTAAACTTGCGATAATTATCCCAGAAAAAACCATAAAAAGCTACTCAAATACTATAATAAATTCAAGCATAGCCTATCTTTTAAGACAAAGAGCTGAAATCAAAGTAAAAGTTTTTTTAACTGGCACAGAAGATAGTGATAAAATTCGAGCCGCGCTTGATGCAGCACAAGCTCAAGGATATCAGTATGCCATAGCTGGATTTACTCTAAAAGGTGCCAATGAGTTGAAAAATTACTCAGGAAATATGAAAATTTTTATACCGACCATCCATAAAAACAACATACAATTTTCAAATCAAAATATTATTTTTGGAAGTATTGACTATGATGCTCAAATTACCACACTTTTAAGCAAATCAAATGCTAATATCGCAATATTTAGCGATGGCTCTGCCTTATCAAGCAATCTAAATTCAAGAATTCTTGCTCAAAATAATAATGCTAGAATATATACCATAGAAGGCGAGAAGCTTGATTTTAGCAGACTTTTAAGATCACAAGGCGGAGTTAATAATGCCTCAATATTTTTTAACACTCCATTGATCAAAACAGCTCTAGCAAGTTCTCAACTAAGAATTTATAACATTCATCCTTATGTGCTTTTATCCACTCAAATCAACTATAATCCAACATTTTTAAGTTTAACACAACAAGGAGATAGAGAAAATTTCATCATTGCTAATTCTATCAATAACCACGATGATAACTTAGTCTATCTTAATGAAATTTTTAATCAAAGTATAGATTATAACTGGATTGCTTATGCCACTAGTATAGGAGTTGATTACTTTTATACCGAATTCTTAAATAAAAAAAGTGAAAGTTTATTTGATGAGAAAATCAAAAATTCTCAAGTTGATTACAAAGTGCGTCTTATGCAAGGCAAACAAGCAAGCTTTGAAGAATTAAAATAATTCTTCAAAGAGCTTTTTTAACTGCATATCCATTCTAGCTGGTTTTTCGTTTTTAATAAAAGCTAAAGTTAATTCCATTTTAAAAAGCAAAATTTCATCTTTATAAATTTCTTGTGAAATTTCCACAGAAGCATTTTTGACTTCTAAAATTTTTGTTTTAATCTCTATTATATCTCCAAGTTTTGCAGGTTTTAAGAAATTGCAATTTGCTTTTGCAAGCAAAAAATGTCCCTTAGACGCATCAAAAATATCTACTTTTTTATTGAAAAAAATTTCACTTCTTGCTCTCTCACAAAATTTTAAATAATTACTATGATACACCACTCCACCCGCATCAGTATCTTCATAATACACACGCATTTTCATCGCTTTACCTTAAAAAATATTTTACATTTAAAAAACATTTAGATTATACAACGGAAATTCTTTGATATCGCTTTTTAGCTTATATTAAAAATTCCGTCCAATATTAATTTAATAAAGCTTTTTAATAATATTAAATATATATTATAAAAAATAAAATTAAAAAATAACTTTTTTATTATTAATATTATTTAAATATTTTATTTATAATTAATATACTTAAGAATATTATAATTACGCTTTCTTTTGATAATATTTACAGATATTGTTAAATAGTTAAAATATAATAATCAATATTTAAGGATATCTATGCCAGCCATTAAGCTTTTTAACTTCACGGGGAGGGGTGTAGAGAAATTTTGTTTTAAACTTTCTATTGTTACCTTCTTAAGCATCAATGCTTTTAGTCACTCAAGCAAATACTACAGACAATCGAAATTTCAATATTCCAGAGTATTATTTTAATGATAACAAACTTTATGATAAAACCAATTCTACTTATAAAAACCCCAAGGTATAAATTATTATTCTAAGAGTTCTAAACATGATATTAACAATATTACTTTAATTTATAACAATACTAAAGTTAATATTATAAATATAAACGATTTAAATTTTAAACATTATTTACTTGCTTCTGATATGAGAGAAGATAAAGTTCTTTCTTTTAATAGTGTCAATACAGCTAATCATAGTAATAAAAACAGTTAGAGCACTTCCTTTTTTAATCATAGCAAAAACCGATTATGCTAATGCAAGTTATAATAAACTTATATTAGAACAAGGAGAACTTAGTTCAGTTTTTTATCTTAAACCTAAAGATACTCATATAAAAATCTTAGCAGTTCTAAAAGCAATCAACGCATGAATTTCTTAATGAGGTATAGAAACAAGCAAAGTAGATGGAGTAGAATTTGAAAATTTGCTAAACTTAATGTCAATCTTAACAATACTTATTTCTTTAATGATACCTTTACTCATCTTTTTAGCTTAAATTATCAACAAGTTATTAATGAATCTATTTATACTAGATAATAGTAAAACTATATCTTTGGTAGGTCCTTATGGAGTAAGGGTTTATAATAATGAAGATAGAGATAATGCTGTAGTAGCTAGCTTTGGACTTAGAATGACTACTCCTTTGAAAGATTTTTATATCACTCCTTTTTATGATATAGGTTATTCTTGGTGTGAGAATGTTTCTAAAACTATATAGAGTAAGTGAAACAAACTATATGGATGCCTATGATTTGCAACTGCTTTATAATAAAACAGGAAATTTTTATGTTAAGCTTGATTTAGCTAAAGCTTTATAAAAATGATGATTATAGTTCTAAAGCTTATGTGAGTTTTGGGAAGTATTTTGAGTTTTTAAAAATTTATTTTTGATCAAATATTTAATACATATGAGATTTATATTGCCATAAAAGCTTTTAATGTTATAATTTAGCATTAAAAGCAAATGTCAAGGATAAAAATGCAAGAAAATTTACTCAAAAAACAATTTCTAAATCACCCTTTATACGCTAAAATTCAAGAACTTAAAGCTCTCAATCTTGCTTGTAATTTTTCTTTAGATGATAGTGTAAATTTATCTACAAATTCTCAAGCCAAAGATGAAATCCTAGCTATAACAAAAGAACTTAAACCATGGAGAAAAGGTCCTTTTAAAATAGACGATCTTTTCATCGATACAGAATGGCAAAGTTTTATTAAATTTAATATTTTAAAGCCTTTTATGAACGAAATTTCTCAAAAATGCGTTGCTGATATAGGCTGTAATAATGGTTATTATATGTTTAAAATGCTTGAATTTAATCCTGCAAAACTCATAGGTTTTGATCCTTCTATCAAATACCGTTTGCAATTTGAACTCATTAACGCTTTAGCTAAAACTCCTATAGAATACGAACTTTTAGGCGTAGAAGATCTTCCAAGCTATGGCTTGAAATTTGATGTGATTTTCTGTCTTGGGGTGATTTATCATAGAAGTGATCCTATAAAAATGCTAAAAGATTTAAAAGCAGGACTTAATAAAAATGGAGTTGTTTTTTTAGATACCATGTATATAGAAGATGAGAGAGAAATCGCTCTTGTGCCTAATAAAACTTATTCTAAAATTCCAAATATTTATTTTGTACCAAGCATTAGTGCATTAAAAAACTGGTGTGAAAGAGCAGGATTTAAAGAATTTGAAGTTTTGGCTACAAAAAAAACCGATGAAAACGAACAAAGAAAAACAGAATGGATAGACTCTTTTTCGCTGGAAAATTTCTTAGATCCAAAGGATAAAAATCTTACCATTGAAGGCTATGAAGCACCCAAAAGAGTTTATATACGCATTAAAATATAAATTCTTTTTATTTTTTGCCGATATTGAATTTTAGATATTTTGAAGTAGATAAGTAGAATTTAAAGGTTAGATATGGCAAAAAAAGATAATTTTGAAGAATATGCACAACTTGAAGAATACGCATCTGCAGAAGATATATCTCGTGTTAGAGCAGAATTACTCACTTGTCCTGAATTAAACACCTCGCTTGCTGGAACCATTATAGAAATTGATAAAAACTATGCCAAATCAATTTTAATAACCACAAGCGAAATGGTAGCAGATGATCAAGGATTGATTTTTGATGCCTTTATTTTCGCTGCAGCAAACTATGTAGCACAAGCCTCTATCAATAAAGAATTTTCAGTGATTATTGGATCAAAATGTTTTTTTTATGCTCCGCTTAAATTAGGCGATGTTTTAGAACTTGAAGCTCATGCACTTTTTGACGAAACCTCCAAAAAAAGAGATGTAAAAGTGGTCGGGCATGTTAAAGAAATTAAAATGTTTGAAGGAACGATACAAGTTGTTAGCACTGATGAGCATATATTTAAACTCAAGCGTCCGCCACTTAATACTGTTAAACCTACAGAAAATCAAGAACAAGGTGCCAAAATCAACAATCCAGAAGCCGTAGCAGCTGCATTAATGGCCTCTGTGGGTGGAAAATAATCAAGGAGTCATTTTAATATCCACCCAATTCTTTGGGCAATCCTTATGATAAGTTCCACTTCCATCATAATATTCTTTGCAATCATCATAAAAACGATTTGAAATTCCTCTTTCATTTACAAAACATCCAGAAATTCCTAAAACTAATAGTATCATTAAAGTATATTTTTTCATGTTTTTCCTTAGAATTTATTGTGTTTTCTCCATTTATAAGGCTCTATAGGATTACCCTCTTTCCAAAGACCTAAATGATTTTTCTTAGCATTTTCTTGTTCTTTAATATAAGCATTACTATAGTAAGTATCAGCCCAAGCATAGCCTTTGCTTACTAAAAATTGATTAATATCAACATTATTAAGCTTTACAATAGCAACAATTCTACCATAAGTATCTTTATTTTTATAAATAATTTCAACTTGTTTACCGCTTAAAATTCTACTTAAAGCTTCTTTTGATTGCTTTCCAAAACTTTGCTTAAGTTCTGGTGCATCTATACCAAAAAATCTTATTCTAGCGAGTTTGTTTTCATGATTAACTTCTATAGTATCTCCATCAATAATTCTAACTACTTTTCCTTCAAAACTAGAATTTTGGGCAATATAATTCTGGATAAAAACAACTACAAGAGTAAAAATTAATACAGAAAAAAGTTTTTTTGGATCACTTAGTAATTTTCTTAAATTAAATAATTTTTTATAATTTATTCTCATTTTTTAATCATTTTGCCTTTAAATTTTAAAAAATATGCCATAATTTTATCAAAACAAAGGAGATAAAATGCAAAATGTTATAGAAAATTTTAAACAATTATGTAAAATTCCTCATTGCAGTTATGAAACAGAACAAATGAAAGAATTTTTAAGCTCTTATGCTAAAGATAAAGGCTTTAAAGTGAGTGTAGATAAAGCAGGAAATATCCGTGCCATAAAAGGCAAACCAAAAATTTGCTTACAAAGCCATTATGATATGGTCTGTATGGGCGATGCACCAAACTTAGAAGTTTATGAAGAAAATGGCTTTTTAAGAGCCAAAAATTCAAGTCTTGGCGCGGATAATGGTATAGGTATAGCCATCATGATGAGCGCTATGGCTGAATTTGAAAATTTAGAGTGTCTTTTTACAAACGATGAAGAAGTAGGACTCATGGGAGTGAATTCACTCGAGCACACTTTAGAATCTAAAATGCTTTTAAATTTAGATCATGAAAGCGATGATGAGATCATGATAGGCTGTGCAGGTGGAGTAGATATAGAAGCTAGCTTGCCTTTTAATACCCTTAGAAAAAAGGGTAAAATTTATGAGCTTTGCGCGCAAAATTTTAAAGGTGGACACTCAGGCATAAATATCGTACGCAACGAAAAAAGCTCCATCAAAGAAATGGCTAAATTCATACAAGAAAATAAAGGAGAAATCATTTCTTTTGAAGGTGGAGAAAGAATCAATTCTATACCTAAACACGCCAAAGCTTTAGTGCATTTTAAAAATGAAGTAAAGAGCAATAACTGGATAAAATGCGATTTTAAAGAAGAAGGTGAATTTGAAATTTGCGATCAAAGTAACAAACTTTTAAGCCTTATAAATTCTTTTACTCATGGAGTTAGAGCTTATGATGAAAATCTAGGTATAATTCAAACAAGCATTAACCTAGCTACTTTAAGAATGCAAGATAAACAAATCAAATTCGCACTTTTTGCAAGATCTAATATACTTGATGGACTTAAGCAAGTAGAATTTGAAACTTTAGAATTTTTCAAGGCTTTTGATTTTAAAGTAAGAAGTTTTAATTTCTATCCACCTTGGGAAGGCAAACCAAACGCACTTAGCGACATGGTTTTTAAAGCGCTTAAAAAAGTATCGCCTAATGCCAAAGTTTCAGCTATCCATGCAGGGCTTGAGTGTGGCATTATAGAGAAAAAACAAGAGCTTTTATGCGCTTCTATAGGTCCAAATATCCATAATCCTCATTCAACTGATGAGCATTGCGAAATCGCTTCAGTTGAAAAAATATCTAAGGTTGTTTTTGAAGTTTTAAAAGACAATGCTTAATTCTTTAATCTTGCTTCTTGCAAAAACGCGTTTTAACAAAAACACACAAAGCAAGGAGCAAGATCCCACTATAGCAAGATAAATACCTAAATACTCTTTATAAAAAGCATTGACTATAAAAGGGGTTAAAAAACCTAAAATCGCATAAGAAATATTATAAGCAAAACTAAGCCCGCTAAATTTAAGTTCGCTTTTAAAAATTTGCGTCATAAAAACAGGCGCGAAAGTAATAATACCTTGTGCAAAACAAGCCAGTAAAAAATAAAATAAAAAATTCTCATCATAAAAACTAAAAAGCACACCAAAAATAATAAAAGCTATACTAAAAATAGAACAAATCCTATAGCTTCCCCATTTGCTTGCTAAAAAACCTTGAAATAAAGCTCCAAAAATCACCGCTAAAATAGCAAAATTTTGCACCCATAAAGCAGAAGTTTTACTCATAGCTAAAAGACTTTCAAAATACTTAGGCAAAATCATCAAAGTTGCCACACCGCTTGTTAAAACCATAGTCATTAAAAAACAAACAAGCATACTCATTTTATGAGTTTTTAAAGCTTCAAACAATGGAAAATTTAAAATTTTCTTTTCATTTTGAACTTTTATAAATTCTGGAGTTTCGCTGAGTTTATTTCTTAAAAACAAAGCTAAAATTCCAAAAAATCCTCCTATGATAAAAGGAATTCTCCAAGCATAGCTTTGAACTTCTTCTGGGGTAAAATAAGATCTTATGCCTAAAGTGGCAATATTTCCTAGCAATAAACCTATGGTTAAAGTCGCTGAAATAAAACCAAGAGCTAAAGGAATTTGGCACCCTTTGACAAATTCGCTCACATAAATCCAAGCTCCGCTCACCTCAGTTCCAACGGCTAAACCTTGCAAAATACGAATAGTGAATAAAATCAAAGTAGCAAATATACCTATACTTTCATAACTTGGCAAAAAAGCTAAAGCAAAACTAGGCAAAACCATCAAAAGCATAGAAATATAAAAAATATTCTTTCTTCCATATCTATCAGCAAAATGTGCCATCACAATAGAACCAAAAGGACGCGCTAAATAAGCAGCACCAAAGGCTATATAAGCATTTATCTGCATCCAAAAAGCATCATTTTGCGGAAAGAATACCTTAGCAAAAATATCCAAAAAAAAAGCAAAAAGCACAAAATCATAAAATTCTAAAATTCCACCCAAAGAAGCATAAATAATATTTTTGTATTTTTTTTGCATATTTTATCCTAAATCAACTAAAGGGCAAAAAGCCCTTTATTAAATTTTTCCACCTTCAATCACTACATCATCAGCCTTAACATCATCTCCAAAATGAACTTTTAAAGTTTCATCATAAGCCTTGTGAAAAAACTGCTCTTGGCCTAGTTTAATGATCAAATTATCGATAAATTCTTTAAGTTCTTTATCACCTTTTTTAACTGCTGGTGCGATAACATCTTTGTTACCTAACTCTTTGATACCCATTTTAAAATCAGGATGATCTTTCACCCAAGCAAAAAGCAAGGTATTATCATGACTTAAAGCATCGCCTCTTTTATCCATCAAAGCGGCAAAAGTTTCAGTATTTTGATCGTATTTTAAAGTTTTAATATTAGGATAATTTTGCGTAAAATACGCATCCGCTGTTGTGCCTTTGTTTAAAAGTAAAGTTTTATCTTTTAAATCTTCTACGCTAGTTATATTACTATCCTTTGGCACAGCTACGCCTAAAGCTACCTTCATATAAGGCAAGCAAAAATCAACCTGTTCAGATCTTTCTGGAGTTTGAGTAAAATTAGCCAAAATAATATCTACTTTATTTGATTTTAAAAACTCAACCCTATTTGCAGCTTCAACAAGAACAAATTGCACCTTATTTTCATCGCCAAAAAGTTCTTTTGCTATGCGTTTAGCTAAAGCTATATCATAGCCTTGATTGTTTCCTTTTTCATCCACATAACCAAAAGGTGGTTTATCGCCAAATACCCCAATCCTAATAACTCCATTTTGCTTGATCTTATCAAGAGAATTTAAAGTTTTAGAGTCAGAATTTCCTCCACAAGCAGCCAATACTACTGCAACAAAGGCCGTTAAAACACTTAGAAGTATTTTTTTCATACATTTCCTTTCTTTAAAAATAAGCTTAAAGCTATTGCAAAAATATATAATAATTGCAAACTTAATTATACTTAAAATTATAAATAATGCATTTGAAACAAACTAAAAAGATTTTCCTATGTGTAAAAATGTAATTAATCTCACACTCTCTTTTAGCATTGTTTAAATTTTAAGTAAAAAAAGATATAATCTTTGTTTTAAAAATTTTTAAGGAGAAAACTATGAAAAAAGGTATTTTTCTCTCTATTGGAATAGCTGTTTTGTTTTCAGCTTGCGGAAATTCCATAGATGAAAAAACAGTTAAAAAATATGAAAATCAACTAAATCAAACAGTTAAACAAGAAATTGCAAACCTTTCTCAGGATTCTGGAATAAAGATTGAATTTTCTGATTTTAAATGCAATGCAGATGGTGATTTTATAGCGTGTTTAAGTTCAAATTTCAAAACTCTTGCAAAAGATAACAACGATGAGTATCAAGAACTATTTCAAGCAAAAAATATCAAAATTCGCTCAAATGAAATTTACAAAGGCGAAGCAAATACATCAATTAACATTAAAGAATATTACAACGATCTTTTTAAAAACCAAAAAAGCATACAATCAAATTTGGTTTTTGAAGATTTTAAACTTGGAGAAAAAGTTGTTAGTGACATCAATGCAAGCTTATTTCAACAAGATCCAAAAATCAGCTCTTTTATCAATAAATTAAGCTCGGATTCTTATACTTTATCATTTGATAACTCCATAAACAAACAAGAAAACAATTATCTAGATAATCTTAATATAAAATTTTATAACGCAAAATTAAATTTCAATACAAATCTAAATATAAATCTAAAAGAAGATCTACTTAATTACCTTGATTCTAAGGGTATAAAATTTAACACTCAAACTTTAGCTATGGATGAACAAGCTATCAATGAACTTCTTAATATAGCAAACTACGAACAAGCTTCAGATTTTAGCAATACAATCCAAAAATACATCATCTTAAATAATTTTAAAATTGATTCAACTCTTAAAACCGAAGGCGTATTTAGTAGCTATATAGCAACTGCTAAGGAAAATTTACAAACCTTAAAAGCTCAAAGTCAAAATGAAGAACAAACATTAATCTTTGATAAAGCTTTAGCTATTTTAAACAATATCACTCAAAATGATGATTATAAACTCAATCTTGATTTAAAATTTAAAAACATCCCTGTTAGTGACTATAGCACACAAGGAATCGACAGCATAGAAAAACTAAGCATCAACAATCAAGACGCCACAGAAGCGTTAAAAATTATACTTCCATTTATCATGTTTTCTATGTTAATGGGCGGAGCGTCGTTTTAAATTTTAAAATGATAAAAACTTCAAAAACATTAAAAGCAAGATTAAATTCTTTGCTCTTAATGTTTCATAACATTAACAAAAAAAGGCTAAAATGAAAATTTTATTCTCCCCTAGTGAAAGCAAAAATGAAAATTGCGTAAAAAATCCTATCAATGAAAACTCATTTATATTTAAAGAATTATTTCCTTGTAGAATAAAAGCTTTAAAGCATTATGAAGAATTTATCAAAAACGCAAGTTTACAGAATTTACAAGAACTTTTTGGCATTAAAAATGAAAATGAAATTGATAAATTTAAACACAATTTAAAACAAGCTCCCACTCAAGAAGCTATATTGCTTTATACTGGGGTAAGTTATGAATATCTTAATTTTAAAGCTTTAGATAAAAAAAGTCAAGCTTATATTTTAGAAAATACTCTTATATTTTCTAATCTTTTTGGCGTTGTAAGAGCTAATGATACCCTACCCTTTTATAAATTCAAGCAAGGGGCTAAAATAGGAAATTTTGTCATAGAGAAATTTTATAAAGAACATTTTAGTAAAGCCTTAGATGAATACTTGGAAAATGAAGAAATACTTGACCTTAGAGCAGGATTTTATGATAAATTCTATACCCCAAAAAAGAAATTTTATACCTATAAATTTGTAAAAAATGGTAAAGTCATCAGTCATTTTGCTAAAGCTTATAGGGGAATTTTACTCTCCATAAGTGCAAAAAAACAAGTAAAAAACAATAAAGAGCTTTTAGCAAACCTTCCTTCAAACCTAAAACTCAAAGAAATTCAAATCAAAGGTTTAAAGGAAGAAATTGTGCTTGAAATTCTAGATTAGTTTTTATTTTAAGTATTTTAAAGCTAGCTTCGCATAATAACTTGCAGCCCTAGCTAAAAGCTTATCATTAAAAACATAACTAGAATTATGTAAATAAATGTCGTTTTCATTTTCTAAAAAAGCATAGGCACATTTTTTCATTTCGCAAAAAAATCCAAAATCCTCACTTGCCATTAAAGGACGATGATTAAATTCACAATTTTTTTCGCCAAATAATTCTTTTGCAACCTCACTAGCAAAATCCACAGCTTCATCGTTGTTCATAGTCACTGGTGCAACAACATTTTTATTGATTTTAATCTCTATATCATTAGCCTGTGCAATACCTTTACAAATTTTATAAATTTTTTCTTCAGTTAGTTTTCTAGTTTCATTATCTAATGCTCTAACACTCATTTTAATCGTTGCAATATCTGGAATGATATTAAAAGCATGCCCTGCATTAAAAGCTCCTATGCTTATAACTGCTGAATTTTGAGGATCAACATTGCGAGATACTATACTTTGCAAAGCCACCACAAGTAAAGAAGCAGCATAAATAGGATCTTTTGCCTTTTCTGGAGCACTTCCATGACCACCTCTTCCAATAACTTCAATGCTATAACTATCCGAAGAAGCCATCATCGCACCTTTTTTAAGATAAAATTTCTTATCGCTACCAAAAGGCATATTGTGCCATCCAAAAACATAATCACTATCAAATTTTTCAAACAATCCATCTTCTATCATTGCCTTAGCACCACCCAAACCCTCTTCAGCAGGTTGAAAATAAAGATTTAGAGTGCCATTAAAATTCTGATTTGCTAAATACTTTGCAGCAAGCAATAAAGAAGTAGTATGTCCATCATGACCGCAAGCATGCATTACATTTTCTTTTTTGCTTTTATAAGGCAAATTTGTGCATTCTTGTAAAGGCAAAGCATCCATATCTGCACGAAGTCCTATTTTTTTATCGTTATTTCCCTTTTTTAAAACCCCCACAACACCTGTTTTTCCTATTTCTTCATAAACCTCATAACCAAATTCTTTTAATTTTTGCGCCACTAATTTTGCAGTACATAATTCATCAAAACCAAGCTCAGGATTTTCATGAATTTGATGACGAATTTTTTCAAATTCGCCTTGTAAGTCTAGTATTTCTGGAATTAAATTCATTCTATTTTTCTCCTTGTATAAAATTTTCTCTTCTAGGTAAAACAAATTGTGCTAAGATCGCTGAAATAAAAATCAAAGCAAAAATATAAACAAAACCCAAAGTAAAACTATGGGTTTTATCAACACTCCAAGATACTACCCATAGGTTAAATGATAGTATAACAAAGGTAATACTCCAAAAAGCACTCATAATATAAGCAGTTTGATTTGGATTAGAATTTTTTAATTCTGAAGGTAGATTAAAGAAAAATGGAAACCACATAGAATAAAAAATGCCTGATAACACAGCAAAAATCTGTATCAATACTAAATTTTGTAAAAACAACATACAAAATCCGCATATAAAAATACACGCTCCTCCAGACAATAGCATTATTTTAAAAGAAATATTTTTTCTTTTAAAAAATAATCCAAGATAAGGACCAAAAATAATAGCAAAATTAGCCAAGGCTGGAATTTCTTTTTTAGCAAAATCAGCTAATTCTTTACTAAAACCCGCATATTGCGCATAAAAAGTTGGTAAAAAAGTAAAAAGAGAATTTAAAAATAAAATAGGCCCTATGTAAAAAATAATCATACCCCAAGTAACACGAGATTTTAGAGCATAAATAAGATCTTTTGCATTATTCTTTTTTTCTTCTTTTTTATTCTCATCTTTACCTACAAAAAGCCACAAAATCAATAAAATCAAATTAATCCAAGCATAAAATGATAAAGAATCTCTCCAATTTCCAAAATAATTTGAGATACTTTCAGCTAAAACAAGTCCTAGGGTAATGCCTACCAAATTTGAAGTCATATTAAAACTAATTACAAAATGTAAAGCTTTTTTTTCAAACCATTGTTGTGCAATAGGCACTAAACAAACTAAAGCACAAGCTGAACCAAGCCCTGTTAAAAATCTTATAATCAAAATACCACTATAACTATCTACAAAACTTAAAAAGATACCCGAACTCATTAAAATACAGCCTAAAAAATATCCCTTTTTTAATCCGAATTTATAAACCAAAAAAGCAGTAAATGAAGCACCAAAAATTTTCGCAACTACTATCATACTAGTGATTAAAGTAGCTTGCTGAGTATTTAGAGCAAGATCATTTGAAATCAAGGGCATTAAAGACCCTGTTGCTGCCCAAGAGATACTAAAAACAGCATAAACACTAAAAATAATAAATTCAACCCCAATGCGTCTAAAATGAAATAAAAGTGATTTTTCCATATTAAAATCCTTTTTGGATATTTATTAAAATATAACATAAAAAAATGAGATATTTATTATCTTTGATTATTTTTTTAATTTAATTATTTTTTTATATATTTTTTTGTTACTTTTTGAAAATTTATATATAAGTTTAAAGATAAAAAAACTAAAATACAAAATAAAAACCCATAAAAGTTTTTTGAAGTATTTAAATGATATATTTCAAAATCTAGTTTTAAAAAGGAAAAATATGGAATTTTTAGCATTTATTTTTTTGATTATTATATTTTTATTTGTAGTCTTTATCATCGTTACTCGCTATGAAAAAAAGATAAAATTACTCAACCAAAACATACAAAATATGAAAGAAGATATAGCCGATCTTAAAGAAACAACTCAAAAAAATCGCTCTTTAATTGAAAAAAATCGCTCTAATATAGAAAATATAATAAAATAAAACTAAGAAAGATTTGCGATAAGTTTATAGTGCTTTTTCTGATTTATCATTAAAGTAAAAATTTTTTCACTTGAATTTTCGCTTTTATTTTTATAAATCATGCTTTTTAAAAACGGAAAAAGCATCGTACTAGAAGTTTTACCTTGTAAAATAATATGCATAGAACCTTTTAAAATTCCATACTTATAGCTCATACCGCTTGGAAATATATCAAGATTAAAACTTAAACTATCTTCATTACTATCATAATTTAAAATTTCAATTTTAACAAAGCTAATTTCTTGATCTTCTTGAGATAAATTTTTAAAAATTTCAAGTTTTTCATGTTTTTTGATAGCAACAACTTCTTGCTTGCTTTCTTTAAAATCAGAAAGAAAATTTTCATTTTTAAAAATTCTTGAAAAAAATTTTAAATTTTTAAATTGCATACTTATTTGTTTTGTGTTTTCATGTATTATTTTTTCGGATTTTAAGATGTTGTGTTTTATATTATCTTCTTGTTTTGATTATCTTTGTTTGATTTCATGTCAAAATCTTCAACGATAATCATATCTTCACTATTACAAATATTAAAATGTTTTACAATTTCTTCAAAAGTAAAACTGTCATCACTAAATTCCAAAAGCTCTATATTTGAAGTGATAAAATCAACACCATCTCGTTCTTCAATCTTATCTTTAATCACAAAAGCATCAACACAAAAGCACGATCTTTGAATTTCATATTCAGAACTTTTGCCTTTAAATACTATCTTCATCATCACAAAGCTTTTGCTATAAGCTCTAAAGGACTAGCAAAAACAACCTTACTTGAATTTTGTTCTAATGCATTTGAAATTTGCATTCTACAAGCTGAACACTCGGCACTTACCACACTAGCCTTACTTTCATCGATCATTTGTGCTTTTTTAAGCCCTACACTTAAGGCTTTATCATAATAATCCGTTTGCATACTCACCCCGCCAAAACCGCAACAAGTATTAGAATTACTCATTTCCACAAAATGATAATTTGTTTTTAAAAGTTCTCTTGGCTCTTTAAAAACCCCTTGCATTTTTCTTGCATGGCAAGGATCGTGATAAGTAATGCTATAATTAAATTTATTTTTTGTTTTTAAAATTTCTTCCAAAGAAGTAAATTTATAAAAATACTCGCTAGCCATATATATCTTAGATGACACACATTTTGCGCGTTTTGCCCAGTCTAAATCATTTTGCATTATAAAAAAATGTTCATAATCTATCTTTAACATAGCCGAACAAGTGGCCTCAGGAACTATAATAGCATCTAATTTTTCTAATTTTTTTTCAAAATACTCAATATTTTTTTTAGCCAAAACTTCAACACTTTTAAAATCACCCGTAAAAAATTGCGGCGCTCCACAACACACTTGTTCTTTCATCAAATCCACATTGATTTTTAATTCCCTAGTGATTTTAAGCACTGCATTAGCCGTATCTATGTAAAAATAATTCGCCAAACAACCTACAAAAAAACCTATTGTTTTTTCTCCATCATTATTGATAAATTTTGGATTAGAATTTAAGAAACTTTTTTTATTAAAACTTGTAAGTAATCTTCCCTTTTTAACAAAAGGCATGGAAAATCTTGCCTTCATACCTGTATTTTCATTCTCATTTTGAATTTTAAACGCACAACTTTGAAACACATAGCCAAGCTTAGCTACCAAATCTAAAATTGTGCGTCTTCTTAAAAAGAAAAAAATAAGTTTTTTATACCAAGCTATACCAAATTTTTTAGCTATGTCATAACGAACTTCTTCTATGGCATTATCTACTCTTAATTTACTTGGACACACTTCAACACAATTGGTACATAAAAAACAAGATTCAAAAACTTTCTTAGCTTCTTTATCAAGTTCTAGAATTCCCTCTTTATAAGCAGATAAAAGATCTAAAAATCCTCTTGGACTGGTAATTTCATCGCGATTTTCTTCATGTATAGTACAAACAGGTATACATTTGCCACATTTAACACAAGCATCACTTATTTGACTAAATTTCATCTTACACCGTTTTTGAGAATACTTTTTTATCTTCACTAATGTTTTTCATATAAGCATCAAAACACATAGCAATATTTCTTATAAGCAAAACACCTGTTTCATTGACTTTGATAAAATTTTCATCAAAATTAATAAAATCTTTGTATTCTTCTAAAGCTTTTAAATCCTCTTTAAAATACTCCTGAAAATCAATGCAAAATTCTTTTTCTATTGACTTGATATCAAGCTTAAAATTTGCCATTAACTCCATAATCACTGCTTTTCTAAGCTCATCATCATCGCTTAAAGCTACGCCTCTTTCAAAAGGCAAAACTCCTCTATCTAATGCAGCCTCATAACTTGACATATCTTTAAAATTTTGCGCATAATGTCTTTGTCCTTCGCCTATACTTGTAAGCCCAACACCGACTAAATCAGCACCACCTTTAGTAGTATAACCTTGGAAATTTCTATGTAAAGTTCCATTTTCTAAAGCTTTAAAAAGCTCATCATTTTCTTTTGCAAAATGATCCATACCTATCATTTTATAGCCGTTTTTACTCAAAAAATTCTCACAAAATTCTAAAATTTCAAGTTTAACATCAGGACTTGGCAAGGTATTTTCATCAAATTTTCTCATATTTTTCTTAAGCCAAGGCACATGAGCGTAATTAAAAATCGCCAAACGATCAGGATTTAAAAGCATAACTTTTTCTAAAGTTTGTGTAAAGCTTTGTAAATTTTGATAAGGCAAACCATAAATTAAATCCATATTTACAGACTTTATGCCTTTACTTCTTACAAGATTTAAAGCATTTTGTGTTAATTCAAAAGGCTGGATGCGATGAATTTCTTTTTGAACTTTTTCATCAAAATCCTGCACTCCAAAGCTGATACGATTAAAGCCATTTTGTGTTAAAACTGTGGCTTGTTCGTCATTTAAAAAACGCGGATCGATCTCACAGCTAATCTCTGCATCTTTAGAAAAATTTCTAAAAATAGATCTGATTTTTAAAATCAAATTTTGAAGTTGTTTAGCACTAAAAAAAGTTGGAGTTCCGCCCCCAAAGTGCATTTGCACCACTTCTCTTTTAGTATCTAAAATAGTACTTAAAATATCAAGCTCTTTAAAAATATAAGTTAAATATCTTTCTTTACTCTCTTCTTTGGCTGTATAAATAACATTGCAACCACAAAAATAACAGGCACTCCTACAAAATGGTAAATGAAAATAAAGCGATAAAGATCTATCTTGCTTTTTTAAAATTTCTATATATTCTTCGTATTTGAAATTTGCATTAAACTCTACTGCTGTAGGATAAGAAGTGTAGCGTGGTCCTGCTTTAGAGTATTTTACAAAAGCTTTATAATCTCTCATTTTGGTTTACCCTTTCTATCATCGCTTGCATATCTACAAATAAATTTGGATGCTTTTGTTTGATTTTAGAAATTAATTTTTCAAGATCAATACTAACTTCCATGGTGCCATTTTGCGCCTTTTGCTTGATCTCATCCATAGCAACCGTCCAAACATCGTTAAAATCTACAGGAATTTGTTGATAAATCGCCTTTTCTAAACGCAATTCAAAATTCTCTTTTTGACTTTGTTTTAAACTTTCAAGTATATTCTTAAGACTTTGTAAAGAAAGCAAAGTGTGAATTTCATCGTTTTCATCAATCACAAACCAAGGCTCAGGAGAATCAAAACTTCCATTTTCAAGAACTAAACATTTTTCGTTTTCATTCTCGCTTTGCTTCATTTTAAAAATCGTTCTATCTTTTTTCTTTATTCCTAGATTTTGACTAAATTCATCAATGCGTTTTAAGCAAATGCTATACTTTTCTAGCTCTTTCATTCTCTTCCTCTCTGATTATCCAAAAAGCAAAGCAAGGCTTTTACCACATAAAGGCGATTTCTTGCTTCTTCAAAAATCACATCTGCATGTTTTTCAAAAATTTCTTCACTCACTTCATAACCCCTATAAGCAGGCAAACAATGAAGCAATATCGCGTCTTTATTGGCAACGCTCATAGCCTTCTCATCGATTATAAATCCTTCAAATTCTTTAATCTTGCGTTCTTTTTCATTCTCTTCACCCATAGAAACCCAAGTATCGGTGATGACTACATCTTTATCCTTTAAGGCTTCAAATTTATCATGACTTAAGGAAATTTTGGCTCCTGAAATCAAAGCCTGTTTCATAGCAAATTCCCAAATTTCAGAGCTAATTTTATAGTTTTTTGGTATAGCTATACTAAATTCAAAGCCCAAAATCGCAGCCGCAATAAGCCAAGAATTGCACATATTGTTACTATCTCCGATAAAAGCAACTTTTGCTATACCATTTTGCATCTTATTCCATTCTTTGATAGTAAGCAAATCTCCTAAAACCTGAGTAGGGTGATAAAGCTCGCTTAAAGCATTGATCACAGGGGCTTTAGAATATCTTGCAAATTCGAGTAAAGTTTCATGTTTATTGACTCTCATCATCACAAAATCAACCATCGCCCCTATCACCCTAGCTGTATCCTTTACAGGCTCGCCACGACTAAGTTGTAAATCATTGCTATTTAAAAATAAAGCCTTTCCGCCAAGCTCTGTTATGGCTAATTCAAAAGCCATTCTTGTTCTTGTAGAATTTTTCTCAAAAATCATTGCTAAAGTTTTATCTTGTAAAAGTTTTTTAGGCTCTTTTTTAAGCTCGCTAGCATGATTTACAAGGCTTAAAATTTCCTCCTTAGAAAAATCTCTTAAAGTTAAAAAATGTTTCATTTTTCTCCTTTTAACATTTTAGCTAATTCTTTGGCATGATAAGTGATGATAAGCTTTGCCCCTGCTCTTTTAAAAGCTATCATAGTTTCATATAAGATTTTTTCATAATCAATCACTCCCGCATTTTTAGCTGCCTTTAGCATAGCATATTCTCCGCTTACATTATAAACACACAAAGGCAAGTTAGAATAAAGGGATATTTCTTTAATTACATCAAGATAAGCAAGAGCGGGTTTTACCATTAAAATATCAGCTCCTTGTGCTTCATCTTCTAAGCTTTCTTCTAAAGCTTCTTTACCATTAGCAAAATCCATTTGATAGCTTTTTCTATCTCCATAACTTGGAGCTGACTCTGCTACATCTCGAAATGGCCCATAATAACTTGATGCAAATTTAGTAGAATACGCCATTATAGGCAAATTTTCAAAACCTTCCTTATCTAAAGCTTTACGCAAAGTAGTGATAATACCATCCATCATTCCACTAGGTGCTATCATATCTACCCCTGCTCTTGCGTGAACTAAGGCTTGTTTGGCTGAAATTTCTAAAGTGGCATCATTATCCACGCTTTTTGTTTTTGGATCGATAATCCCACAATGCCCGTGATCTGTATACTCACAAAAACAAAGATCGCTAATTACAAAAAGATCTGGAAAATTTTTCTTAATCTCTCTTATGCTTCTTGCAACAAGCCCTTCATCATCTAAAGCATCGCTTCCGCAACTATCTTTTTTCTCATTTTCTAAAACGCCAAAAAGTATAATAGCTTTAATACCTAAGTTGACTACATTTTGACACTCTTTTAAAATTTCATCTAAACTCATTTGAAACACATCGGGCATAGAAGAAATTTCTTTTTTTATCCCCGTTCCACTAACCACAAAAAGCGGATAAATCAAATCATTCACGCTTAAAGAATTTTCCCTTACCATAGATCTTAAGTTTTCATTAAGCCTTAATCTTCTAAATCTTTTAAACATTTTTTTGTCCTTTTTTTGCTAAAATCTTAACATAAATTTGATTATAGAGAGTAGTAAATGAAAATAAAAATTTCAGAAATTGCGAATTTACCTAGCAAATGGGGAAATTTCCAAATACAAAGTTTTAAAGAAAATGATAAAGAACATTTATGTATATTTAAAAATACTCCAAAAGACACACTCAATCTAAGAATTCATTCAGAGTGCTTAACAGGAGATGCTTTAGGAAGTTTAAAATGTGATTGTGGAGAACAGCTTGAATTTTCGTTAAAATATATAGAAAAAAATGGCGGAATGGTGATTTATCTTAGACAAGAAGGAAGAGGTATAGGACTTTTTAACAAGGTTAATGCTTATGCTTTACAAGATAAAGGTTTTGATACGATTAAAGCAAATCATCAGCTTGGCTTTAAAGCCGATGAGAGAACTTATGAAATTGTAGAATTTATACTCAAACACTATGAAATTTCTAAGGTTAATTTACTCACAAATAATCCCGAGAAACTAGAGTCCATTAAGGAAAAAATCATCACACGCATACCGATTTTAATAGAACCTAACCGTTTTAATGTAGAATATTTAAACATAAAACAAACTCAAATGGGACATCTTAAATAAATGATTTTTAAAGATTATGATTTTTTACAACACTACGATTTAAAAAACTTTAAAGAAAAGGTAAAAATTTATAAAGAATTATTATCTAAATTTAACCGCATTCACAATCTTACTCATTTAAAAAATATAGATGAAAATATCTTTGATAGTATTAAAATTTTAGATTTTTATGATTTTTCTAAAGCAAAAAATATTGCCGATATAGGAAGTGGTGCAGGATTTCCAGCTGTATTTTTAGCCTTTTTACTGCAAAGCAATTTTCATCTTTTCGAACCCAATCCCAAAAAAGCTGCCTTTTTGCGGACACTAAAAATAGAATGCGAACTTTCAAATTTACATATTTACAAAGAAAAAGTTCAAGAGTGTAAAAATACCTTTAAAGCCGATATCATCACTTCAAGAGCCTTAATGGATGTCAAGCCTTTGCTTGAAATTTGCAAAAATCTAAAAGATGAAAATACAATTTTTATTTTATGGAAAGGCAGTGAAATTTATCAAGAACTTGAAAATATAAAAAATTATGAAATTTTTGAAAATAATTTAAGAAAATACTGTATTTTAAAGTAGCCCTAAGGCTACTTTTTATTCTGCTAAATCAGCATTAAAACTGATATCAACCAAAGGCCAAGAGATTCCACCATGTCCTGGAGCAGCATCACTTAATGCTTTTAATGCTTTAGAACCATTTTTAAAAGTATGCAAATCAAGCTGCCCTTTAGCTTCAAATTTATTATCTTTGATAGTATAAGTTAAAGGTACAATAGTACTTTTTTTATCCATGGTAATTTTTGCTGAAATAACGCCTTTGTTTTCACCTACAATCACATCTTGGAAAACAACTTTAATATCTGCATTTCCCAATAAAGCAGGAAAAAACACTTTTGTGATATTATTGGTTATAACATCATTGCCTTCACCCATAAAAGCATTACTTGGCTTTATAGTAGCTTTAGCTCCTTTAAGATAACTTGCAAAATCCTTTGTATTTTTAGAAAATTTATATTCTACATTCTTAAATTCACCTTCTACTCCTACCATATCCTTAGTTTTATACCCTTCAAAAGATATTTTTAAACTATCTTCTTTAAAAGATACGGCACTTAAAGCAGATGCTAATAAACAAGAACTTAAAATACTTAAAACAATTTTTTTCATTTTAACTCCTTCAAAATGAGATTTTATTAAACAAAAACAATTATATTATCACTTGATTAATAAAAATAAATTTTTTCAAAAAATAATTGTTATTACCAAAGTATATCTTTAAAAGTCAAAGTTAAAAAATATCCTCCAAAAATCAAAACAAGCCCTAAAACAAAAGCCAAACCAAATACTCTAGAGCCACTCTTTAAAAATTTTTTAAAGTCAATTTGCAAACCTAAAGCTGCCATAGCAAAAACAATACATAAAGTACAAAGTGTTTTACCTAAAGAAATAATATCACTCGTAGCAATACCTAAAATACTTTCTTTAGTTGCTAGATATGTATTTAAAACTATCATACCTAAAAATGCGAATGCAAAATAAGGAATAGTAATACTTTTTGCAGTTTTTCCACTGCTTGAATGCTGATTTTTAGCAAAAAAATAAGTCACTATAAGCAAAAAAGGCACAAGTAAAATCACTCTCATCATTTTTATAATCACTGCAACATTAGAAGCACCTTGCTCAAATCCTGCCATATCTTTTGCCATTTCAGCGGCACCTGCAACATTTGCCACTTCATGCAAAGTAGCCCCCATAAAAACCCCCATAGCATTTTGATCAAAAAAAGGAAAAAGATTTAAAGAAAAAGCTATAGGATACAAAAACATAAACACAAGTCCAAAAATCACCACCGTACCTACAGCTAAAATTCCTTTAAAAGGATCACTTTTTAAACTTGACTCCAACGCTAAAACCGCTGCCGCACCGCAAATCGCACTTCCGGCTCCAACAAGCATAGAAGTTTCTTTATCGAGTTTAAAAATTTTCATTCCTACAAATAAAGCAATAAGAAAAACAAAAAATATCACTATAGCAGAAAGTAAAAACCCTTTCAACCCTACACTTAAAAGCTCAGTTAAAGTAATATTAAAACCATATAAAACAATACCGAGTCTTAAAAGCTTTTTTGCACTAAAATGCACTCCAGCTTGAAAATGATGTTGGTATTTAAAAAACCAAGGAGAGAGCAACACTCCTATGATGATAGCAAAAGCAGTCGCTGCCAAATGAGTAGTATCTTTGATACTTTGAACACTAGAAAAATACATAGCAAAAATCACTATACAAGCAGTAAAAAGCAAACCCTTAAAATTTGAACGCACTATAGCCATGCTATGTGCTAAAAAACTTGTTTTCATTTATTTTCCTTTTTCTAAATTTTGTGTTATTATATTTTTTTTATTAAAATTATAAAAATATATTATTTTAATTTTTATAATAATTTTTTTTTATTAAATAAAGGAATCACTCATGAAAATCAAAGATATGGAAATATTTTTAGATCTTTTAAACACTCAAAGTCCAACTCATACAGCCAACAATTTTTCCATAACTCAACCTAATGTTTCAATAGTAATTAAAAATTTAGAAAATAAATTTGATGGCATTTTATTTGAAAGACTTGGAAAAAAACTCTTACCTACACCAAAAGCTTTAGAACTAGGAAAAAATTGGTTAAAAATTATACAAGCCTACTACCAAAGCTTAGAAAAATTAAACGACGAAAGTATGCTCTTAGGGGAAATAAAAATAGCCTCAACTCAAAGCATTTCTGAACATTTTTTAGCTCCTATTTTATTTGATTTTAAAGCAGAATTTAAAAACATAGCAATTCGCTCTCAAACACAGAATTCAAAAGAATGTTTAAATTTGCTAAAAAACGGAAATATAGAATTTGCAATTATTGAAGCAGAACTTGATCCAGCTTTAGTGGAGTATGAAAATTTAGAAATAAATTTTTGGCAAAATGATGAACTTATAGTAGCTACAAGTGATAAAAAATTCAATGAAAAAGAATTTTATATCGATGAACTTTTAGAACAAAAGTGGATTTTAAGAGAAGTAGGCTCAGGCTTAAGGGATAAATTTTTAAACGAAATTGGTGCAAGCTCAAAAAAACTTAATATTTTTCTTGAGCTTGATAGAATGGCTGCGATTAAAGAACTTGTTTTACAAAAAAAAGCAATCTCTATTTTTTCCAAAAAAAGCATAGAAAAAGAATTAAAAAATTCAACACTTTATGAAATCAAGTTAAAAAATATCAACCTAAAGCGTAAATTTTATACCTTAAAAAGAAAAAATTATAATTTTAACAGAGCTTTAGAAAAATTTGAAAAAATATTTAAATCATAAGCATAATAACCGATTTATATAGAAAGTTAAGCAATTTTTAGATAAAATCTAAAGCTTATATAAATTTCAAGGATAATCAATGAACGCCAAAACTCAAGAAGCTGAATTAGAAGAATTATTTCAAGAAAATGCAAAAGATTATATCACATATGAAAAATTGGTAAAATATCTTACAAAACAACCAAGTGCATCAACCGCTAAAAAAGTGCAAGCATTAGTGAAAAAACACAAAGTGCAACTTTTTTCAGCAGCTGAAATTGCACAAATGAAAAACATAGAAGATGCAAAAAGACTTCAAGAAGAAAAACAAAAACTCCAAGATGCAAGCCTTGAGAACGAATTTGATTTAGCCAATGAAAACGATTTATTAGAATGGAGCAGATCAGACTCTCCTGTTCGTATGTATTTAAGAGAAATGGGACAAATTGCTTTATTAAACAAAGATGAAGAAATTGAAATTTCTAAAAAAATAGAACTTGGTGAAGATATTATCATTGATGCTTTTTGTTCTGTACCTTATTTGATAGATTTTATTTTAGATTATAAAGAACCTTTAATAAACAGAGAAAGAAGAGTAAAAGAATTATTTAAAAGCTTTGACGATGAAGAAAAAAATGATGATAAACTTGATGAACTTGATATAGACGAAGATGAAGAAAACGAAACAGAATTAGAAACAGATGAAGAAAATACTAAAAAAAACAGCAAAAAAGAAGATGAAAGAACTTTAAAAGTTATAGAAAAATTTAAAGCTCTAGAAAAAGCTAAAAAAGATTGGCTAAAAACATCCAAAGACAAGGAAAGTGGAGATGAGCTTTTAGATAAATTAAGCATTGCATTCAAAAAAAATATTTTAAAAGAAAAATTAATGGATCTAGGCCCTACTTCAAAACTTATTAGTGAAATCGTAAAATCAATGGAAACTGCACTAAAAAGTGATGAAGAATTTGACAAAGAACTTAAGCGTTTAGAATACCGCTTACCTATGTTTTCTGATGAACTTAAAAAACGCCATGCAGATATTTTAAAAGATATTACAAAATTGAGCAAAGAAGAAATCACAGAGCGAGCTTTAGAAACAACCATGGTAAGCACTTATATGGAAATTAAAAAACTATTTCAAACTAAAGAAGCCAGTGAAAAAAGCTTTGATCTTGAAAAATCACGTTTAAAAGAAATTTTAGAGCAAATTAAACGTGGTAAAAAAATCTCTGATGAAGCAAAAGGAAGAATGGCAAAATCAAACTTGCGTCTTGTTGTAAGCATAGCTAAACGCTACACAAATCGTGGTCTACCTTTCTTAGATCTTATTCAAGAAGGGAATATAGGCTTGATGAAAGCTGTGGATAAGTTTGAATACAAAAGGGGTTATAAATTTTCCACTTATGCAACCTGGTGGATCAGGCAAGCTATTTCAAGGGCTATAGCTGATCAAGCAAGAACCATAAGAATTCCAATCCACATGATAGAAACCATCAATCAAATTAACAAAATTATCCGCGAACATCTACAAAAAGATGGAAAAGAACCTGATGTCAGCGTTATAGCTAAAGAAGTAGGTTTAAGCGTAGATAAGGTTAAACAAGTTATTAAAATTACAAAAGAACCAATTTCTCTTGAAGCTCCAATAGGAAATGAAGATGATGGTAAATTTGGAGATTTTGTTGAAGATAGAAATTCACTTTCTCCAATGGATCATATCTTAAAGGATGATTTAAAAGAACAAATTGATGAAGTTTTAGATCAATTAAACGATAGGGAAAAAGCGGTAATTCGAATGCGCTTTGGCTTAATGGATGATGAAAGCGATAGAACCTTAGAAGAAATTGGGAAAGAGCTTAATGTCACTCGAGAAAGAGTGAGACAAATAGAAAGCTCAGCTATAAAAAAACTCAAACACCCTAAAGTAGGAAGAAAACTAAAAAATTATATAGAAGGTTGGAAGTAAGAGTCAATCTCTTACTAAAAACCTAAATCTTTTTCTTCTTTTAACTTGCGTACATGTTCAAAAAAAACTAATTTTCCGCTATGTTTTTTTAAATTTTTAAATTCCTTAATATCAAATTCTAAACACAAGATAGAAGAAGTTGGAAAAGAAGCTAAACATAGCGAGCTTAATAACTCTCCAAGCTCCATTAAACCAGGATTATGGCCCACTAAAAACACTTCATTAAACTCATCATCAATATTTTGCAAAATTTTTAGCAAATTTTCAACATTGCAAAGATACAATCTTTCATCAAAACAAATTTTATTTTTATCAAAATTATAAAATTTGGCTATTTTTTTCGCTGTTTTAGCGGTTCTAACAGCAGGACTTGATAACACTAAATCAGGATGAATTTCATGCAAGGCAAGATTTTTAAAAAGTTTTTTTAAATCTTCCTTTCCACTCTTAGTAAGCTTTCTTTCAAAATCATCGATATCTCCTCTCTTACTTGCTTTTGCATGTCTTATAATATAAATTTTTTTCATTTTACCTCTTTTATTTTAGCTAAAATATAACCACATATAAACCCGAAAATATGACCATACCAAGCAACATTTACCCCCATAAGCAATGGCGCAAAACTCATAAGTAAAATTGCCACTATAAGTCCTTTTGTGCTATTTTTATCAAGAACAGCATAAAAACCCATTAAAACACAAATTGCACCACTAGCACCTATGACATTTATATTTTCTCCAAAATATTTAAAATCAAAATACACATAAAAAACACTTAAAAGTGAACATAATAACCCGCCAATAAAATAAATAAAAATAAAATGCAAAGCACCTAAATAAGTTTCTAATATACGCCCAAATTGAAATAAAACTATCATATTTAATATAAGATGAGTTAAATTTCCATGTAAAAACATTGAACTTAAAAGTTGCCAATAAGCTCCATTAAAAAATAAAATATTCAAACCAAGGATATTGTAATAATCATAAGAAATCAAAAAATAACATAAAATATTTAAAAAAATTAAAAAAATTGTAAGCAAAGTATAAAACCTTTATTTTTTATAATATTGTCTTAAAATTCACATAAAATTCACATAAATTCTTTACAATTTTACTAAAAAATAATTAGGAAAAATATTGAAAATTAAATTTTTAAGTATTATTACTATTTTAAGTTTATCTTTAAACGCTGATATAATAATTTCTGCTGATAATTTGCCAAGCGTTTCTAAAGAATTTTTACAACATAATTTCAAAGCACCTATAGGGATTGTACAAAAAGACAAAAATTCCTATGAAGTCTATCTTAGCGATGGGACAGAACTTGAATTTGACATAGATGGAGCTTGGAAAGAAATTGAAAATAAAGCCTTTCCTTTTGAACTAGATTTTTTACCTCAAAATTTAGCTAATATCATTAAAAACAAATTTCCAAATACAAAAGCTAGAGAAATCGAAAGAAAAATCAACCATTACAAGATTAAATTTGATAACGATGTAAAAATTCTTATAGATTTTAATGGAACTATCTTGCACAAAGAAATTGATGATTAAAATATAATCAAATCTGCATTATATTTTTAACATCATCATGTTCTATCTTTTCTTTTTCAAGCAAAAGCTCTGATAATTTTAAAATTTTATCCTTCATAGAATTTAAAAATTCATCCATTTCTTTTTTTTGTTTGCTTAACTTTGGTTCTTCTAACATATCAAAACTCAACATATAATCAAGCAATTCTTTAATCTTTAAAAAATCATCTTGCGAGTTAGTATAACTTTCATTGTAAATTAATTTCATAGCCCTAGAACCAGCCAAATAAACTTTTATACGATTGATAAGTTCTGATTTTGATCTTATATTATGCTCATATTCTTTAAAACGATCTTCAATGAGAGTTATTTTATCAAATCCTATGTCAAAATAATACGCACTCAAAGCTTTTGCAGCTTGATAAGTGGCTTGAATTTTTTTCTCTTCATCATTAAAACTTAAAATCTTTTTCTTGCCTAAAAGAACTTTATTTAATACAGCATAAAAATCACTTTCCTCGACTAAAGCACTATTTCTTCTTAAAGCATTAATTGCTGCTTCATTGACCAAAGTTTCAAGTCCTGCTCCACTAAAACCTACGCTTGCTTTGGCGATTTTATTTAAATTGACATTATTGTTTTTATCTTTCATATAAATTTCTAAAATTTTAAGTCTGTCTTTAAAATCAGGTAAAGATAAAAAAATTCTCCTATCAAAACGCCCTGAACGCAATAAAGCAGAATCCATAAGTTCGATTTTATTTGTCGCAGCTATAACTATAACCCCGCTATTGTCCTCAAAACCATCCATTTGGGTTAAAAGTTGATTTAAAGTACTATCTCTTTCAACATTTGACATTTCTCCCCTTGCTTTACCTACAGCATCTATTTCATCGATAAAAACTATACTAGGAGCCATCATTTTAGCTTTTGAAAAAAGCTCTCTAACTCTTTTTGCACCCATACCTACATAAATTTCAACAAAACTTGAACCACTTTGATAAAAAAATGGCACCCCTGCTTCTCCTGCAACTGCTTTTGCTATCAATGTTTTTCCTACACCTGGTGGGCCTACCATTAAAACACCTTTTGGCATTTTTACACCAAATTCTTTATATTTTTTAGGATTTTGTAAAAAATCTACAAGTTCTCTTAGCTCCATTTTAACTTCATCAACACCTGCTACATCATTAAAAGTAATATTTGAAATCACAGGTTTTATATGAGAACTTTCTAAATTTATATTTGAATTTTGAGCTTGAGTGTGATTCTTATTTGATATAGGATATTTAGCCAATTCTTTTTTACGGGCAAAATAACCAAGACTTATAAAAAGTGTGATAATAAAAACAAGTAAAATAAAAAACACCCAAAGCGTGTTATCTTTTTTAACCTCTATAGGAACTTTTGCTAAAAGTGTTTTTATATCTATGCCATCTTTTATAATTACGTAATTTTCACCTTCTGCCTTAAGCCAAATTTCGTCTTTATCAATCACAGCTTTTTGGATTAAATTTTGACTTAACAGACTTTGATAAAGATTTTCATCTATATATTTAGGTTCATTTTTAAAATATAAAATTCCCAAAAGCATACATAAAACCATAAAAGATGCTAAAATTATCTTTTTATTTTTCATTATCTAGCCTTTTAAAATTGCAAAGTTAGACTTTTCTTGCACTTCATATTCAGATATAACAATCCATTCTTTAGCTATATCTTTATCACTTTTAATTTTGATCTTGTTAAAAAACTGATCATAACCCTCAAAAAAACCATCTTTTTGATTTTCTATCAAGACTTCAAGTGAAACTTGATTTTTTTTCCTAAATTCATAATTATTTTTTTCTACTATGGATTTTAAAGTGTTTAGCCTTTCTTTAGCTAAAGTTCCATTTATCACATCCTTCATGGTAGCAGAATGCGTGTTGTTTCTAGGACTAAAAATAAAAGCATGAATATGAGTAAGTGGAAATTCTTTAAATTTTTTCAAAGCTTCTTGCCACATTTCTTCACTCTCACCTGGATGAGCTACTATAAAATCTGTCCCCAAAGCATATCCTTTACTTGCTATAGTATTAAAAAGCTTTAAATCATTATCCGTATGCGATCTTCTTCGCATTATACGAAGCATTTTTTCACTTGTATGCTGCAATGCAATATGTAAATGCCTTTCAAGCCAAGTTTCATCTAAAATTTCTAAAAAACTCTCATCAATTTGTGCGGGTTCTAAACTACCTAACCTTATGCGTTTTATACCTGAAATTTGTCCCATTTTTTGCAAAAGCTTGCCTAAACTTGTGCCATTTTTAAGCCCATATGAACCTATATTAGTCCCTGTTAAAACAATTTCACTATAGCCATTAGCCCCCAAAATTTCAACCTGTTTCAAAAGAGCTTTTTCATCCACACTTCTTGATTTTCCCCGCACGCTAGGAATAATACAATAAGAACAAGCAAAATCACAACCTTCTTGAATTTTCACAAAAGCTTTGGTATGATTTTCATATTCGCAAACTATATCTTTATCAATAAAATTTAAATTTCCAAGTTCATAAAAACTTGTCTTTGCTCCTAAAAATTCATTGATTTTATCTTTATTTGACGCTCCAAGCACTCCAAAAACTTGCTTTTTATCTAAAAGCTCCTTACCCTTGCTTACAGCACCACAACCTGTAAGTATAACTTTAATGCCTTTTTTTTGCATGGTATTTACATAAGACTTTATCCCGCTATCAGCTCCATTTGTAACCGTGCAAGAATTTACAACGATAATTTGTGCTTGATTCTCATCATTTATAATCTCATAATCTTTTACATAACTTTTTAAAAGCTCTGTATCATAAATATTTGTGCGACACCCAAAGGTTTTAAAAAAAACTTTTTCTTTCAATCTTTATTCCTTGCATGAAAATGCATATTTTCATGATGTTGTTCAAAATGATTTTGATTTAAATTTCCTAAATATAAATTTTGCGATGGATAAGCAATTTTTATATCTTTATGCTTATTAAATTCTTTTATAATCTCTTTGCTAATCGTACTTCTTAATACCAAAGCCGCATAAGCATTGGTCATATACCATGCAGAAATTCGCATTCCCCAATGTTCAAAAAACATAAAAAACCTTGGCTCCACTTTAGGATTTTTAATACTATATTCATGTTGTAAACGAGCTATATTTTTTCTAGCAAGCTCAGTATAACCTTTGGCATGGCGTGTAACAATATTTTCCACAATTTCTTGTGCCTTATCAAGATTGCTATCAAAAGTAACACTTATATCAATGCCATCAAGCACGGTTTTCATACCATGATGAGTATAATTAGCAAGCAAATTTGTAAAAACATAGTTATTAGGAATAAATATAATACGCCCACTACGACGATTTTTATTATAAGTTTCAAGCGTAAGCTCTTCATAAAGAGTAATGCGTAAAAAAGAAATGTCTATAATATCTCCTATATAGGTAGTATCATTTTGAAAAACCTTTACACGATCCCCTACTCTAAAACTTCCGCCAAAAATAATCACACACCATCCAAGCATAGACATAAACATATCTTTCATAGCAATAGCTAAGCCCGCAGAGGCAAAACCAAGTATAGTTACAAGATAAGTAATATTTTCTATATAAGCAAAGAGCAAAATAAGAAAAATAATATTTATATTAATAAAATTAATAATCTTCGTAGCAGTATAATATCTTTCACTATCTTTAATATATTTTTTAGCAATAAATTTCAACATAAAAGCTATAGCTATAACAATAACAATAGCAACAAGTATATTTACAGCCCTTAAGCTTTGAACTTTAATCTCAGCACTTACTCGAGAAAGCTCTTCATCAATTTTTTTCTCATAAACAGAATAAGAAACACTAGCAAAATTTAAAGCTTGCTCAAATTCTTCCAACTTTTTATCCGAAGCTTTTAAAGCTTCTATATTCTCAACACTTGGTTTAAGCTCAACTAATTCCTTAAGTTCTGAGTTTTTTTCCCTGATTTTATCTACTAAATTTTTAAAATCATTAAATTTAAATATATACTCTTCCTTTTCTCCTTTTAATTTCTTAATATGAGAAAAAGCTCCTATAATAGCCAAAGGATTAGTAAGCTTAGATAAAGTTTCTATATTATCAGGGGCACTAAGACTTTGTGCAAAATTTAAATCTTTATATTCTTTAAGCAAGCTCAATTGCTCTTCTAAATTTGCTATCTTGCGTTTAAGTTCTTCTTGTTGGTGAATATCGGAAGTCTTTTTTAAATTAAGATTTAAAATGATTAATTCATCATTTATATCTTGATATTTTATAAAATTTTCATAACGTATATTCCAAATACTAGCACTGATTACAGTATTTAAAGTATTAATTTTCTCATTTATATTATTAATAATAGTCCGATTTACATCACCAAAAGCAAAAACAACAAAAAAGGTTAAAATAATAATTTTTTTCATTGGAATTCTCTTAAAGTTGCAATTATATCTTCTTTAGAAATATCACCTTTTATCAAACCCTTACCCAAAGGACTAGCAAGAACAAAATTGATTTTTTTATTAGAGCTTTTTTTATCCATGAAAAAAGCTTCATAAAATTCATCTACATTGTTGATTTTATATGATATTGGCAAACTGAATTTAAGTAAAATATCTTTTATTTTTTGACTTTGCATTTTATCCAAAAGCCCTAAATTTAAAGCCAATTGATTTGCCATAACCATACCTATAGCCACCGCTTCTCCGTGTAAATAAAGCTTATAATCTGTAAAATTTTCTATAACATGAGCAAAAGTATGACCATAATTTAAAAGCATTCTAAGCCCTGATTCTTTTTCATCTTGTTCAACAACTCTTGATTTAAGTTCTATGCTTCTTGCTATAATTTGAGTAAAAATTTCATTCTCACAAGTAGCATTTAAGAAACTTTTTTCATCAATTTTTTCTATAAAATCAAGTATACCATCATCAAACATTGCTGCCATTTTAATAAATTCAGCCATGCCTGCAGCAAGTTCTCTAGAGCTCAAAGTCTTTAAAAAAGAACTCTCGCAATATACAGCTTTAGGTTGATAAAAAGTGCCAATAAGATTTTTACCAAAATTATTATTAACGCCTGTTTTTCCACCTACTGCTGCATCAACGCAAGCTAAAAGTGTAGTAGGAATATTTATAAAATCAACACCTCTTTGATAAATACTAGCAGCAAATCCGCCCATATCACTAATCACGCCACCACCAAAACTTATAAGCACGCTTTTTCTATCCAATTTAGAATTAAACATTTGGTTTAAAATTTCTTCTATGGTACTTAAATTTTTATATTCTTCACCATCTTTTACAGTGGCAATAAAAATTTCTTTTGCCTTAATTTTAGAAAGTAATGTTTTCAAATGAAGACCTGAAATCTTAGGATTTGAAAGTATAAAAACCTTACTATCAAATTTTAATTCTTCAAGTTCATCAATATAAACCTTATAAGCATTTTCTTTTAACTTAACTTCTACTTGCATTGAACTACTCTTTTTGCGTTTATTCTATCACATTTAATTAATTATTTATTCTACTGGTATGAAAAGTTGGTAATTTTGTCTCATTTTATAATAATGCCTATTTAAATTTGTACTTAAATTTCTGCCAAAATCTCTATTTAGTAATTCTTTTTGAAAACTCACAAATTGTAACAAATCTTCACGATATTGCAAATTTAAAAGAGGGTTTTCATCATTTTTATTAATAATTTGTATATTTTTATCATAAAGCTTAGATAAACTTCTAAAATACTCCTCCATATCTGTAGTATTTTGAGAATTTGGATTATAATAATATAAAATAACTCCAAAATCAAGCTGTTTACTTAAATCAGTAATGACATTTGCATTATTTTCAAGTTCACTCTCATCGGCACTTAAAATAATCGCTTCTTTAAGCTCATCAAAAGAAGCTTCACCCACCTTCATAATAGGAATTTTTAAATCAAAAAAAGCTTGTTTTTCTTTCTCAAAATTTTTTATATCAGTTACAACTAATCCTATATCATTATTTTGCAACCATGTGGAAATTTGTTTAAAATCCGTGTTGAAATAATCAAAAAAAACACCTTCTTTATTCTCAGAAAGTTTTTTTAATTTTTCATACATTACCCCTAATTTAGGATTGATAACATGTATAAAAAATCTTTTTGCATTGCTTTTTTGAGTTAATTTTAAAGTAGTATCAAGCACTCTTTCTTGCATATTTTGATTCATATTTTTCATATCAATTAAAGCAAAAACATTACTTCCAAAAGGCATAGGAAATTGCCCTGCTTTGCCTCTTATATTATGAAAAATACTTTGTAAAACAACAGGATCTCCAACGATCAAAATGCTATCATTTGGCTCTAAAACAAAAGATGGTTTTACAAAATAAATCTTAGAATTTCTATAAATAAGGACTATGCGCCACCTTTTTTGTTGTATTGAACTTATGTGCCTATAAGCAAAAATAGACCCTGCTGGAATTTTTACTTCCATAATCTCTCCAACCCCAAGCCCTATATACTGAGCTGTTAAAGCAATATCTGGTAAAAAATCCATAAATCTACGGCTTAAAGTCATTCTAGCATCAGCTAAATTTGCATGAGTATCATTAACACTTAACCCCCAAAAATCCATTATTTCTATTTCTAAATTTGGATTTAAAGAACGCAAAGCCTCATAACTTTTTTTAGTTTCAAATTCATCTTGCATATAAATAAAAGCCTGTTTAAAATCTTTACTCATAATATTTTCAAGACGCGCTGTGCTTGTAGGATCAAAATAATGCAAGTCAATATACTCACTAGAAATATTTAAGTTATTTTTTTCACTATTTTGACACACTACTGTAAAAAAGTAACCTAAGCCTTTTTCAAAACAAAGCCTTTCTAAGAAATGCTTTGCTAAAATACCGTCTATTATAATTAAAATATTATTCATTTTAAACTCCAAAAAGGAAATTATAACAAATGGAATTTAAATTAAAGCATAAAGATGGAATGGCAAGGGTTTGTGAAATCACTACCGCACACAGCACTTTTTTAACCCCTGTTTTTATGCCTGTTGGCACAGTAGGAGCGGTTAAAAGTCTTGATGCTAATGATATAAAAAACGAGCTTGATGCAAAAATTATTTTAGCAAATACCTACCACATGTACTTGCGTCCAACTTCCAAAGTGGTAAAAGATTTTGGAGGTTTGCATGGTTTTACGAAATTTGATAGAAGTTTTTTAACCGATAGTGGTGGTTTTCAAGCTTTTTCTTTAAGTAAAAATTCCAAACATTTTAATGAAGGCATAGAATTTAAAAGTCACATCGATGGGAGTCGTCATCTTTTTACTCCAAAAAGTGTTTTAGATACTCAATATGATTTTAACTCTGATATTATGATGATTTTAGATGATTTAGTAGCTCTACCCGCAACCAAAGAAAGGGTTAAAATTTCTGTTGATCGTACTATATTTTGGGCAAAAGAGGCTATTGCTTATCATAAAAGTATGCAAAATAAAGGTATAGGTATAGGGCAAAATATTTTTGGTATTATCCAAGGTGGCACAAATTATGAAGAAAGAAAGCGTTGTGCTTTAAGTTTAAACGAAATGCCATTTGATGGTTTAGCTATAGGTGGGCTTAGCGTGGGCGAAGAAAACGCCTTGATGTATGAAACAGTACAAAACTTAAACCCTTATCTAGATGAAAATCGTCCAAGATATTTAATGGGTGTAGGAACACCTGAAGATTTGGTGGAAAATGTTGAGCGAGGAGTAGATATGTTTGACTGTGTGATGCCAACTAGAAATGCAAGAAATGGAACATTTTTCACAAGTTTTGGAAAATTTAATATCAAAAAAGCAGAATTTATCAACGATCATGAAGCCATAGATCCTACTTGCTCATGTTATACTTGTCGTAATTTTTCAAGGGGTTATTTAAACCATCTTTTTAAAGCTAAAGAACTTACTTTTTTTCGTTTGGCAAGTTTACACAATCTACATTATTATCTTGAACTTGCAAGAAAGATGCGTGAGGCAATTTTAAACAATTCTTTTACGCAATTTAAAAGAAATTTTTATCACTTAAGAGGCAAATAAAATGCTAGAGCTACACGAAAATCTAAAAAAAATCCTGCAAGCAAAGAATTTAGAAACTTTCTATAGCGAAATTTATGGACAAAAAATTTTTGTTTACGTGGGATTAAATTTGGAAACTTGGCTTTTTAACGATGAAAAAATTTATAAACTTCAAAATGAAGAATTTAAGCTTTCTAGCATAGAAGAATTTTCAAATTTTATTAAATCCATTTTAGAAGATTTTAAAGTACAAAATACTCATTTTCAAAACCTTTTAGAACACAAAGAAGGTATTATCTTAAAAGGTGGTTTTGTTAAAAATTTTTACAAAAAATCCTTTGTGTTAAGACAAAAAATCAACAAAAATCTAAAGCAAATTAATCTTCTAAGTGAAGCTTTCAGTCTTTTGCTTAGTGAACAAGCACAATACAAAAAACATTTAAAAATTTTAAATTTATCCATCGGCATCTTAAGCAAAAACACCAAAGAACATCTAGCAAGAGTTGATACTCTTTATGCATTAACAAGTGCAATTAAAAATGAAAAAATGAATAAAAGTATTTATCTTTTAAGTATACTTTCTTCTATTTTCTTGCCTTTAAATTTGATCGTAGGATTTTTTGGAATGAATACTAATAATCTTTTTTTCAAAGATAGCCCTTATGGTACACTTTATATTTTTTCTTTGATTTGCTGTATTTTGATTGTAGGTTTTATATTTTATCATTCAAAAAAGACTAAAGAATTTGATTTAGATGAAGGTAAAAAAGCTAAAAAACAAACAAAATAAGCAAAATTTTGCTTATTTTAAGAATATTTATATATAATTTTAACTTATTTTTGCGCTCATAGCTCAGCTGGATAGAGCATTTGATTGCGGTTCAAAAGGCCAGAGGTTCGAATCCTCTTGAGCGCACCATATTATTTATCTTCTTTAATTTTTCTTTTAGCTAATCCCATATGCTCGTAAGCATCAATTTCTTTTTTGTAAGATCCAGAAATTTTCTTAAGTTCTTTATTTAAGTAACTGACTGTTTGTGCACTTGCATTAATATTTGTAGCCAAAGCAGAAACAAATTCTAGTTTCTTTTTTGTTGCTTCATCTAATTCTTTAGAAGTTTTTGAACCAAGTTTATGTGTCTGCACATAAAGTTTGGCAAGTTCTTTTAATTCAACATCTGTTAGCTTAACATCGGAAGCAGCAATTATCATTTTATCTAAGTCTGTATCAATTTTTTTAGTCTTTTCAGCTACATGCTGCTTTTGGCTAGTTTTTTGCTTTTTAACTGTTTTTTTGCCATCACTTGTAATAAGATAAGCAATTATGCCTAAAAACAATAAAAGCGCTAAAGCAGCACAAAAAATAACCAAAAAAATATGGCTCATTTACAGTTTGCCTACAAAATTTCGATTCCTTCTTGCAAAAAGAGCTAAAACCACCATCAACGCAAATCCCCAATAAACATAATTAGGAATTTGAGCCGCTTCGCCTGCAGCGTAAGAATGAAGTCCTGTTAAAAAGTAATTTACTCCAAAATAAGTCATAATAATAACCCAATAAGCAAACATACTCCATAAAGCAAACACAAATTGATTACAATATTTTGGAATCATTCTAAGATGCAAAATTGCTGCATAAACCAAAATACTAACCAAAGCCCAAGTTTCCTTAGAATCCCAACTCCAATATCTCCCCCAACTTTCATTTGCCCAAATTGCACCTAAAAAATTTCCTACAGTAAGCAAACAAAGTCCAAAAATCATTGCCATTTCATTAATTCTTGTAGCCTCTGTAATATTTCTCAAAATATTAAGATTATATTTTCCATCTTTCTTAAGAAAACACATTAAGAACAGTGTAAAGATACCAAGTAAGGCACAAAGTCCTAAAAATCCATAACTAGCAGTAATAACGGATACATGAATACTAAGCCAATAAGAATTGAGCACTGGAACAAGATTTGTAATTTGCGGATTCATTTCGCTTAAATGTGCAACCATTAATACAACACCGGATAAAATAGAAGTTAATGACAAGGCTATAGGACTTTTTCTAGAGAAAAATATACCCGACAAAGACAATGCCCAAGCTATATACACCATACTTTCATAGCCATTACTCCATGGAGCATGACCTGATAAATAAGCACGAAGTCCAAGACCTACTGTATGAATTACAAAAGCTAAAACATTTAAAACATATACCACTTTAAATATAAAAGAGATTTTTAAATTCGGTATGACCATTTTAGAAAAAACAAGAATCAAAAGTAAAAAACCCGCAATTAAATATACAGGAGCGAGTTTAACGAAAATTTCAGCCTTATTAGAAAAAATTTCCATTTCAACCTTGGTTTTACTAGGCATGACTTTATATCCTATTTTTTCTTGATATTCTTTGATAAATTTCAAGCCTTCATCAGCTCTAGTCCAATTGCCATCTTTAAAAGCATTTTCCACGGCACTAAAATAATTCTGTATTAAAGCCCAAACAATATGCCCTTCATCCCCCTTAAGAGTAGTTACAGCAGAAAAAGGTGCAAGCCAAACATTATTTGGATTATTTTGAACAGGAATAAATTTAAATAATTCACCACTAAAAACTAAATTTACAACATTAGCTCTTTCATCTAGTTTTATAATTTCCTTATCAAAAACTCCTCTTGCATTTGGGTTTTTACGATTTGCATTTTCAACATATTTTTGAAGTTTATAGCGATTATTCTCATCAAAGAAATCTTTATAAGAAATATATTTAGCGCTAGGAATTTCTAAAATATTTGCAATAGCATCACGAACTGCTTGATTTTGTGGCATTAAAATAAAAGGTTCCATTTGCCATTTATTTACATCAACAAGCATGGAAAGCATAACAGCGTTAGAATTTTGACCCTTGTAGCTATCGCTTTGATGAATTTTTTCTAAAATTTCTCTTGATAGCGTATCAAAAGGCACCATTCTTCCATCTGCTGATTTTTGAACTATTAAAGTAGCAAGAGCTTTAGCATGATTAGTATTTACCACAGGTAAGGTTGAATTTAAATCTTGAGCAAAAGTCTTTTCAGAACCAAAAGATAGCAATAAAATAAAAATAATCACACTTGTATGTTTTAAAGTGTCTTTATTGATTAATCTTGCCAAAGTTCTAAATCTAGAATGAGGATTTAAAAAATTCATAAACATTCCAAGACAAAGCAAAAAATAACCTATATAAGTTGGTATTTTGCCTGGATCTTTATTTACAGATAAAACAGTCCCTTTTTCATCTTGATCATAAGAACTTTGATAAAATCTATAGCCATCATAATCTAAAACATTATTCATAAAAATTCTATAATCAAAATTTTCATTATTATTTTTTACAGTAATTTCACTTGCATAAGAAGCTGGAGACATAGAACCTGGATAACGATCTAATACAAAATCTCTTAAATAAATATCAAAAGGCAATTGTTCATAAGAAAGCGCCCAAGAAATAAAGAATTTTTGACCTGCAAGTTCTATCATAATAGGTTTATTATATTCAAAAATATAAAATTCTTTACTTTCATTTTTATAGCTTAATTCTAATTTTAAAGCATTAGAGCCAGTTAATTCTAAGTTTTTATTCTCATTGCTTAAAGCAAAATCTTTAAAATGTAATAATAAAGAATTTTTCCAATTTTGAGGCTCGCCAAAAGTAGAAATCAACATAGTTCTACCCACTTCTAACCAAGTAGATTTAAACCATAACCAAAAACTTTCATCTTGAGGTCTATTGGAGCCTTCTAAAGCTTCTTGCGCATGCAAAGAAGCAGCTTTAACTACAAAACTAATATCATTAATTTCATAAAGCCTTCTTTCCTTAGCATTTGCCTTTTCTCCAATTTTAAGGTCTAAATTTTGTCCATCTAACATACTTAGAAAATGTAAGTTTTCACTTGAACTTAAAGTTAAATTTTCATCAATTTTTACAAAAGGTGCTTTAACATTATCATTCATAAAAGCAAAGTTAACCCCTTCTATATTCTTAACTTCACCTTTTTCAAATTTAACATCAACACCTTGAGATCCTTTTTGAGAAAGCATCAAAACCAATAAAGGATCAGAATTATTATTTTCTTTATAAGTATAATGAGCATTTAAAATTAAATCTTTATATTTTAATACAGCTTGATCATCACCTAAATTAAGTTTTAGTTTAAAAGAATTAGCAAAAGGCAAATTTCCTATATAACGATCATTAACCGCACTATAGCGTTCTCCATCTTTTATAGCAGAAATACGCAAAGAAGTCTTAGAACTTTCTATAAGTGAATTTTGAGTATGCTCTCTAATAGGTAAAATACCTTCAAAACCAGCATATCTTGTCATTGCAGAACCCACTAAAATAAATAAAAAAGAAATATGAAAAATCATTAAAGGCAATTTTTTAAGCCCAAACATTTTATAACGAAACATCCCGCATAGTAAATTAATACCAAGTAAAAGTTGTATATATTCAAACCAAAAAGTATCATAAACCATTGCCCAAGCCGTAGGAGTTCCATAAGCACTTTCAATAAAAGTTGCCAAAGCACAAAAAAGCGCGAAAAGCAAAAACAATACAACCGAAACTCTTAAATCCCCTATGCTTTTTATTATATTTTTCATTCTTTTTCCTTTAAATTTTAAAGCCCTAAATATTTCTTTCTAATCTCATCATCACCTATTAAATTTTTAGCCTCGTTTTCCATTGCAATGCGACCATTTTCCAAAACATAAGCATAATCACTTATTTTTAATGCAGAATAAGCATTTTGCTCTACCAAAAGAATAGTTATACCCTCTTCTTTTAAACGCACAATAATATCAAAAACTTCACCCACAATCTTTGGAGCAAGTCCCAAAGAAGGCTCATCCAACATCAAAAGTTTTGGTTCACTCATTAAAGCCCTTGAAATCGCAAGCATTTGCGCTTCCCCTCCACTCAATGTTCCAGCTAAAGCATGCTTTTTGCTTGCAAGTCTTGGAAAAAGTTTATACATTTGCTCTCTTAAATGCTCATAATTTTCAGCATTATTAAAAGCACCTATTTTTAAATTTTCCTCTACGCTTAAATTGATAAAAACACGTCTTCCTTCAGGAACTAAAGCTATACCTTTTTGAACTAAAGTATGAGTTAAATGCCTTTTAGTATCATAACCTAAGAAATTAACCCCACCAGTTCTTTTAACTGAGTTTAAAAGCGCATTTAAAGTTGAAGTTTTACCTGCTCCATTTGAACCTATAAGAGAAACAATATGACCTGTTTCCACTTTAAAATCAATCCCTTTAACAGCTTCAATTAATCCATAATAAACATGCAAATCTTTAACTATTAGCATCAAAATCCCCTAAATACGCAGCAATTACTTCTTTATGATTTACAGCATCGCAAAGTTTACCTTCAAAAATTGTTTTTCCATAATCAAGCACCAATACGCGATCGCACAATTTATTTACAAATTTCATGTCATGCTCTATAAGCAAAACGCTAATTTTATAATCTTTTCGTAATTTAAAAATGAGCTCAGCAAGTTCATCGCTCTCGGAGCTATTCATCCCAGCGGCTGGCTCATCAAGCAATAACAATCTTGGCTGAGTAGCCATTGCTCTTGCAATCTCAACTTTTCTTTGTTGCCCATAACTTAAGCTAGTAGCCTTTTCATGAGCAAATTCTACAATACCAAGTTCTTCTAATATTGCATAAGCCTTCTCTTTAAATACTTGTTCTATTTTTCCAAAACGCCCTAAATGCAAAAAGGCTTCAAAAATATTATATTTCATTTGTTTATTAAAACCAATAAGAACATTTTCAAGCACATTCATACTTGAAAAAAGTCTAATATTTTGAAATGTTCTAGCTATTCCTAAATGCACAATCTTATGAGGTTTTAAGTGATCAATTCTTTCTCCTAGAAATTCAACCGAACCTGAACTAGGTTTATAGTTACCTGTTATAATATTAAAAAGAGTTGTTTTACCAGCCCCGTTAGGTCCAATTAAAGCAAAAATTTCACCCTCATTGATTTTAAAAGAAGTTTCATTAATAGCCCTAACACTACCAAAACTTTTTGAAATTTGTTTTAATTCCAAAATCATTTTTTACTCCTTTTAAAACGCTTTTTAATCCCTCTAATCACATCACTCAACTCGTAATAACCCATTATGCCTTTTCTTGCAAAAAGCATTACTAAAATCAGAACAATAGAAAAAACAACCATTCTAAGTCCTGGTGTTGATTGGATATCAAGATTTAAAGAATCTATTTTTATATTTAACTCATCTAAAAATCTAAGCCACTCGCTTCCACCAATAACCAATATCGCACCTATGATAGCACCTGTAGTAGAACCAAGTCCACCCAAAACAATAATAATCAAAAGCTGGAAAGTAAGTAAAAAATCAAATTGAGTTGGAGATACGGTAGTCAACAGACAAGCTAAAAGTCCACCACCTACACCTTCTAAAAATGCTGAAGTGCCAAAAGCTAAAGTTTTTATCCAAAAAGTATTTATTCCCATGGCACTTGCAGCATCTTCATCATCTCTTATAGCCTTCATTGCACGACCATATTTAGAATAAACTATATTTAAAATTAAAATAACCGCTACAATAGCAATACCACCTGTCCAATAGATCGTGGAAAATTGTGGAATATCTACCAGTCCTCTTGAGCCATTAGTAATAGAAGGAAAATTAATAGCAGCTATTTTAATAATTATTCCAAAGCCTAAAGTTACAATAGCTAAATAATCCCCTCTCACGCGAAATACAGCAAAAGCTAAAATCAGGGCAAGCAAAGATGAACAAATTCCAGCTACAATTAAAGCTAGAATAAAGGAATTTGAATGGATAGCTAAAATAAAAGAACTAGGACCATCTAAAAAAAACTGATCATTTTTTGCATCAGCACTTAAAAGAACTAAAGCAGCTGCATAAGCTCCAATCGCAACAAATCCATTGGGTTCTAGTGAAAATTGTCCAGTTACACCATTAATAAGGTTGTAACTCACAGCCAAAATAATAAAAATAGCAATTTGATTAACAATGTTTAATCCATAGTCCCCAAAAATATAAGGAGAAATGAAAATAAAAATAATTGAAGCAATTAAAAAGATTAAATGTGAAACCTTAATTTTAACCATCATTAAAACCTACTCTTTTCAAAATTTATACCTAAAATTCCCGTAGGCCTAAATAACAATATAAACACCAAAAAAATAAAAGCAAATGCATCTTTAAAGCCTGATAAATCTGGAAAAAAAGCCACAACAACAACTTCAGTAAATCCTATAATAAGTCCACCCAAAACTGCACCTACTACAGAACCTATACCTCCTAAAACGGCAGCAGCAAAAGCTTTCAAACCTATTAAAGTTCCCATAGTAGGTTCAACAGAGTAATAATTTGCAGCCCAAAAAACACCCCCAACTGCTGCCAAAGCTGAACCTAGGGCAAAAACTATAGCAATAATACGATTTGCATCTATACCCATTAAATTTACTGTTTGTATATCAAATGCCAAAGCACGAATAGCTATACCATATTTGCTTTTATACAAAATCCATAACACTGCTATTAAAATAACAAATGTAAGAGCAGGAACCATTAAAGAACCATAAGTTGTTATCACTCCACCAAAATTAACACTTTCCTCAAAATAACTTGGCGGTGTAAAAGTTCTAGGTGTTGAAGTAAAAAGCATATTAAAAAGATTTTGCAAGAAAAAACTAATACCGATTGCTGTAATCAACAATGAAATTCTAGGAGCCTGTCTTAAAGGTTTATAAGCGATTCTATCTGTAGCTATTCCAACACAGGCAGCAAAAATCATTGCCAAAGACAAAGCTCCTAGAAAAGGAACATTTAGATTAGTCATGCAAAAAAGAGCTGCATAAGCACCAACCATCATAATATCGCCGTGAGCAAAATTAATAAGTCTTAACACGCCATAAACCATAGTATAACCAACAGCAATAAGAGCATACATACTACCCAAACTAAGCCCATTAACAAGTTGTTGTAAAAATAAAGTAGAATCCATAATCTTTCTATTTTTCCTTTAAGGATTGATAATATCTTTATAATTTTGCTTTTGATTTTTAATTTCTTTAACCACTACAGAACGAGTTGCATTTCCTGTTTGATCAATGCTAATAACACCAGAAACACCTTGATAATTTTTAGTTTGGTGAATTTTTTCATTGACGCACTTACTAGTAAGATTATCAACGCAAGCATTCATAGCATTTAGCATTACAAAATACGCATCAGCACCCATAGCCGAAAAATTTGGAACTTCTTTTGTTCCTTTAGCTTTTTCATAAACACTGATAAATTCTTTGCTTAATTTTGTAGTTGGATTATTAGCATCAAAACTATCTGTGAAAATATAACCCTCGCTTGCATCTCCAGCTAAACTAATAAAAGTTTGATCAGCAACTCCATCTGCAGAACCCATAGGAATATTTAAACCTGCGAGTTTTGATTGTCTTGCAAATAAAGAAGCTTCGCTATAATAAAGCGGTAAAAAAATAAATTCTGGATTTAAACTTTTAACTTGAGCTACAATAGCTCTAAAATCTTTATCACCTGAATTAACTCTTAAAATTCTAAGAATTTGACCACCATTAGACTTGTACTGTTTTTCAAAAGCTTTTGCTAAACCTAAGGAATAGTCAGTGCTTTGATCTGCTACAATAACAGCACTTTTGTAATTAAGTTTTGAAAAAACATATTTTGCTAAAGATGAACCTTGAAAACTGTCCATAAAACATACTCGAGAAGAATATATTTTTTTATCAAGCAATCTATCGCCAGTTGCAGCAGGAGCGATCAATGGAATTTTATTATCTTCTGCTACGCGCATAACTTGCAATGTATTAGCAGTAACCATTTCCCCTATAAGACCTATAACTTTATCTTGAGAAATTAAACGATTTGCTCCACTCGAAGATTCTAATTTATCACCCTTAGTATCAATAATAGCAAGAGAAACCTTATCTCCATTACTTAAAATTGATTGCATTGAATTTGCAAGTTTAATCCCTTCTAGTGCACTTTGTCCATATGCTGCAGTAGCTCCGCTAAGTGGTAAAACAACTCCTATTTTGACTTCCGCAGCACTTAAACTTAAACCTAGAATACTTGCTAAAATTAAACTTTTTTTCATTCTCTACCTTTATTTTAGTAATTATGGATTTATAATTGTTTTATAATTTTGTTTTTGATTTTGAATTTCTTTAATCACAACAGAACGAATAGCATTACCGCTTTCATCTATGCTAATCACACCACCAACAGCTTGAAAATCTTTAGTTTGATGAATTTTGCTATTAATACATTCACTGCTAAGATTATCAACGCAAGCATTCATAGCATTCAACATTACAAAATACGCATCAGCCCCCATAGCCGAAAATGCTGGAAGTTCTTTTGTTCCTTTAACTTTCTCATAAGCTGCAACAAAATCTTTTCCTAATTGCGTAGATGGATTGTTATAATCAAAACTATCAGTGAAAACTACTCCATTAACAGCACTTCCGCCAAGATCTATAAAAGTTTGATTATTAACACCATCTCCTGCTGCTAAAAGTTTATCAAAACCAATTTGTCTTGCTTGTCTCGCAATTAAAGCAGCTTCAGGATGATAAATAGGCATATAAACAAAATCAGGATTTAAACTCTTAAGTTGAGAAACCACAGCTCTAAAATCTTTATCTCCTGAATTAATAACAAGTTTTTTTATAATTTTCCCACCATTATTCTTAAAAGAATTTTCAAAAGCTCTTGCCAAACCTAAAGAATAAACATTGCTTTGATCTATGATGATAACGGCATTTTTAAGCCCTAAATCCTTAGATACATAAGTAGCAAATTTATCTCCTTGAAAACTGTCTTTAAAACAAACTCTACTTGCATATTTCTTTTTATCTAGCAATTTATCTCCAGATGCCACTGGAGCTATTAGAGGAATTTTTTTCTCTTCTGCTATAGAAATAGCTTGAATGGTATTTGGAGTTGTAGCTTCACCAATAATCCCAAGGACTTTATCTGTTGCTATTAAACGATTAACTCCGTTTGAAGTTTCAAGTTTATCTCCTTTTGTATCTATTGTGATAAGTTTAATAACATCTCCATTTGAAAGTTTTGGTTGTAGCTTATTAGCCAGTTCAATTCCGTTAAAAACATCTTGCCCATAAGCTGCCACAGTTCCAGTTAAAGGTAAAACTACTCCTATATTAATATCCTTAGCATATAAGCAATTTACCATAGTTAAAACACTTAAAGTTAAAGTTAGTTTTTTCATAGCATTCCTTTTAATTATAGTTTTTACATTTTATTTTAGAAATATATTATGTTTTGTTTTTTGCGCAGGTTCTTCTTCAAGAAGGTCTTTTACTTGCAAATCAAGCGCAAAATTTCCACCTTTAATATAAGCAATAATATTATCTATATCCTCGTGGCTTAAATTTCTAGCATAAAAAGCCATTTGAGAAGCTGTTGTAGAGCTACTACTATCAAGAGTATAACCTATCAAAGCTCCTTTAATATCCTCAGGAGACATATCTTTTAAAATTCTAGATCCTATAACACTCTTTTCAGCATTATCTCCATGGCAAGTATTGCATTTATTTTGAAAATACAAAGCCTTCGCTTTTTCCATATCATATTGCTTATTTGCATCAAAGGTATAAGTAAAAAATGATTTCAAGTTAATACCAAAAAGCGCAACAACAAATATTGAACTAATAAACAACCATCGTATAATCATATTTTTCCTTATTTTATTGTAATTTCCGTTTGTGTTTTATTTTGATATCTATGTGTTTTTTTGTTGTATTTTTTTTCTTTTTTAATATCATAGTGATAACAAACAGTCCCTGAAACTTCTATATCTTTAAAGACTTCATCTAACGGAGCTGCAAAAACAAAATGATTTAAAATCATACCAATTAAAAATATTTTTTTCATTTTTATTCTTTAAACACAAAAAACGATTATATCAAAAAAAGATAATCCTTGTTAATGACCACCTTTATGTAAAAAATAAAGTCCTACACAAAGAGCTAAAATCGATCCAGCAAGAAAAGCCATATCCACAGGAGTAGCAAATTTCATCTGTAAAACCCTTTGAAAGAAATTTACCACTAAGACCATAATGATAACTTTTGCAAGCTTGTCTTTTAATTGATCTAAGCTATGCACCTCTAAAACCTTGCTTTGTTTTGTTTGTTTAAATTCTTCTATTTCACTGATAAAAAGCTCATAAACTCCAAAAGAAAAAATAAACAAAACTAAAGCCATAAGATAAAGATCAACAGCTCCTATAATCAAAGCCACCACATCCTCATGCAAATCCACATTAGAACCTGCATCAAAAAAATAATTATAAGTATAAAATATAACTTTTAAAACATCATAACTTGCAATAAAAAACAATACAAAAGCTCCAATTAAACCAAAAATTACGGGTAAAATTGTAACAATACGACTTCTAACAAGTAAAGATTCAAATATTTTCTCTAACATTTTTTTCCTTATTTATTTTTTAATTCTAACCATTTTTGCGCAATACGCACAGCGTTTGTTGCAGCACCTACACGAATTTGATCTGCCACACACCAAAGATGGAGTATTTTTTTATCATACATGTCAGCGCGAATTCTTCCTACATAAGTTTCATTAGTATCGCTAGTCATTAAAGGCATAGGGTATTTTTTATTTTTAGGATCATCTATGACAACAACACTTGGTGCTTTTTCTAAAATTTCTTTAGCTTTTTTTACATCTATTTCTTTTTCAAAATGCATAGTAATGGCTTCGCTATGACTTCTTAAAACAGGCACTCTTACACAAGTTGCCGAAACTTCTAAATTTTTATGTAAAATTTTTTGAGTTTCATTGACCATTTTAAGCTCTTCTTTGGTGTAATCATTATCCATAAAAACATCAATTTGTGGAATAAGATTAAGTGCCAAAGTATAAGGAAAAGTTTGAGATTTAAACTCATCAAGTTTAAAAGCAAAAAAACTTTGCATGGCTTCAACCAATTCTTGCATTCCTTCTTTTCCTGCTCCACTTGCAGCCTGATAGGTACTTACATCAACACGCTTTAAATTAAATGCATCATTTAAAGGTTTTAAAACTTGTACCATTTGTATAGTAGAACAATTTGGATTAGCAATAATCCCTGTTTTTTTCCAATCTTTAATATCCTCAGGATTGCATTCAGGAACCACCAAAGGAACATCTTTTTCCATTCTAAAATGACTTGTATTATCAATAACAACAGCACCAGATTCTACTGCAAATTTGGCATATTTTTCACTCACACTTCCACCTGCGCTAAAAAAAGCAATATCAATAGGATTTTCTTTAAATACATTTTCAGTAAGTTCTTTGACTTTGTAAGCTTTGCCTTTAAATTCTACTTCACTACCTACACTTTTTGCACTTGCTAAAGGTAAAATACTTTCCACCGGAAAATCAAGTTCATCTAAAACATTTAAAAGCTCTTCCCCAACCGCACCAGTAGCACCCACAATGGCTATTTTTTGTTTTTTTGACATTACTTATCCTTTATTTGATATTTTTTAATTTTTTCATTTAAAATTTTTATATCCATACCTAAAATTTGAGAAGCTTGATCCTTGTCATAATCTACACTTAAAAGAACTTCACAAATCAATTCTTTCTCTAAATTCTTTACATCTTTTTTTATACTTCTAGCTTCTAAGAACAAATCTTCACTTGAAATTTCATCATTTTCACTTAAAATACAAGCTCTTTGTACAACGGATATTAATTCTCTAATATTACCAGGAAAATCATATTCAAGTAAAGCATTTTTAGCTTCTTGGCTGAGCTGTTTTTCCTTAAAATCATATTCTTTACAAGTATCTTCTAAAACCTTTTGAGCTATACCTAAAATTTCTTCTTTGCGCTCTCTTAAAGGCGGGATATTAATAGGAACAGTGTTTAAACGATAATATAAATCTGAACGAAATTCGCCATTTTTTATTTTTTCATCTAAATTTGCATTAGTTGCACTAATAATTCTTACATCTATTTTGATACTTTTTGTACTTCCAAGTCGCGTAATTTCTTTTTCTTGCAAAGCTCTTAAAAGCTTGGCTTGAATTTCATAAGGCATTTCGCCAATTTCATCTAAAAACAAAGTGCCCTCATTAGCCATTTCAAAAAGCCCTATTTTAGTTGCATTGGCATCAGTAAAAGCGCCTTTTTCAAAACCAAAAAGCTCACTTTCAATCAAATTTGCAGGAATGGCTGCCATATTAATAGCAACAAAAGGCTTATTAAAGCGTTTAGAATGAGTGTGAATATAACGAGAAAATACCTCTTTTCCTACTCCACTCTCTCCAAAAAACATTACAGAGGCATCAGTTTTAGCCACTTTTTGACTTAAATTTAGTGTTTTTTCTAAATTAGGAGAAGTTGAAAAAAAATCTTTATTTTCTTCTTTTTTTTCATTTTTTTTGTTTTTTTTATCGGCTGTTTTTTCTCTTATGATTTTAGCACGCTTAATAGCCTCGACTAAAGTATCAACATCAAAAGGCTTGGTTAAAAAATCTTTTACTCCCAAACGAACCGCTTCTATAGCACGGTTTAAAGTAGCATTTCCTGTCATAATAATAAAATCATATTTATTTTCACAGGCTTTAACAAATTCTATGCCATCAATTCCTGGCATATTAATATCTGTAATAATCAAATCTGTATTCTCATCTATTTTTTTTAAAGCTTCAGTAGCAGATTTATAAGATTTAATATTAAATTCTTCATACTCTGCTAATGCAATTTCTAAGGATTTGCGCATATTAATATCATCTTCTACTATGACTAAATTCATCCTAGGCCTTTTAAAAAATTTCTGCTATAGTATCCAATTTGCGCTTAATTTTGAATTTACTTTTTTTTAAGATAATAAATTATCGCATTTTGTTCGCCAAATTCCACGGTAAAACGCAAGGGTAAAATTTTAATATAAGTTTCACTTTGAGCACGTAATAAGTCGGTATTAACAATATCCTTAACACTGATTTTAGCTCCTATAAAGCAATCACTTAACTCATCTTTATGAGAATTTAAAAAATTAAATTTAATTGTTTTTAGCATATTATCATCAATTAATCCTAAAGAAGTTCGAGGTAAAACTTTTAAATCTTGATCACTATAAGAAATTTCACATACCCATTGTTCTTCAACATTTTCACTTTGCGTCATTGCTAAGGATAAATTTTGATTTTGATGAAAGAGAATGAAATTTTTACTAGAAAGCTCTGCCCAAAAAATAAATTCATCTTGGGCAAAAAGCTTAAAGCTAAGAAAAATCAATAAGCAAACAATTCTTTCCACTTGTCTGCATCGATTTTAAGTTCTAAGTTTACTCTATAAAGCCCTTGATTAAAATTCTCATCAATAATACTTGCATTTTTTATCAAACCATTTACTTGCGCAGTAATAGTTGAACTTCTAAGCATTGCATCTTTTACAGTGTCTTTACCATTCACTTTCACACCATAAAGCTTACTTGCAAGCTGTCTGTAAGCATCTGTAATCGCTGCTCTTTTTGCTAAAGCTAGGGCTTGAGCAGTAGAAACTGTATTCATCGGAGCAATCCCTTCACCAACTGCTGTAAAACTAAGTTCCGTTTCACTAGCGTCTGGAGCTAACATTTTTTCTTCTCTGATAATATCACGCACATCATCTTTGTCGACTTTTTGCACGATAACATCTTGAGATGGAGCAGTGCTATTTGCACTTGAATTTTTAGTTGTACTGTTTGCACTTGGTACACAACCAGCGAAAATTCCTGCTATTGCTAGCATAAAATAAATTTTTTTCATTTTTACACCTTCAAAATATTGTAATTAGTAAAATAAAAAGCAATAAGCGTTCCAACTTTAAACTTATTACAAATCTAAACCAAAGTTTTCATCGCTTAACTCATCCTCATCATTTTCCTCTTTAGGACACTTAGCGATGCTAACCACCTCGTCATTTTCCACATTAACAACGATGACGCCACTTGTATTACGCCCTGCTTTTCTAATACTTTGCATATCAACACGTATCATCTTGCCTGAACTTGTAAGAGCCATCAAATCCATAGTTTCATCTACTATAACTACGCTAATAAGATCTTTGGTTTTTTCTGTAAGTTTCATGCAAATTACACCCTTGCCACCTCTACTTTGCAATCTATATTCTCCAGCATTGGTGCGTTTTCCTATACCTTTTGCACTTATGCTTAAAATTTCTTGCTCATCATTTTCTATAACAACTGCACCTACTAATTCGTCATTTTTCTCTTTAAACTTAATAGCGGTCACCCCACGACTTACACGGCCGATTTCACGCACTTTAGCAAGTGGGAATTTGATACACATACCTTTTTTGGTTACTGCAAAGAGCATTTTACCTTGTGTGTTTACACTTTCTTCATTTTCAAAATTTTCATCATCTAAATTTTCAATTTCTTGATTTTCTAAATTTTCTTCACCACCACTGGCAAAAATTTCATTTTCATCTCTTTGAACAATAATAGCAGTTACCAACTCATCATTTTCATCCAAGTTGATCGCTCTAACTCCTACACTTCTGATATTTTGATATTCACTCAAATTTGTACGCTTTACAATACCATTTTTAGTAAAGAAACATAAAGATTTGCTCTCATCAAAATCCGTGGTTGGAATAATAGCCATGATTTTTTCTTCAGCTTGTAAATTGATAAGATTTACCACTGCTTTTCCTTTAGCCGTTCTTGAGCCTTCAGGAATTTTATAAACTTTAAGCCAATAAAGCTGTCCACGATCTGTTACAAACATAAGCGTATCATGTGTATTTGCCGTAAAGAAACTTTCTATAAAATCATCATCATAAGTCGTAACGGCTAATTTTCCTTTTCCACCTCGTTTTTGTTTTTCATATTGTTTACTAGGCACACGCTTAATATAACCACGATGTGTGATAGTTACAACCATATTTTCATTAGGAATCAAATCTTCAATATCAATATCATCGTAATCATCTTCAATTTGAGTAATACGTGGCACATCAAATTTACTTCTAATTTCTTTTAATTCATCGCGAATTAAATTTTCAAGCAAGGTTTCACTTTTTAAAATTTCTTCAAGTCTTGCAATTTCTTTCATTAATTCTGCAAGTTCATTTTCGATTTTTTCTCTTTCAAGTCCTGTTAAACGACCAAGTTTCATATCCAAAATAGCATTGGCTTGAAGCTCACTAAGACCAAATTTAGCTACTAAAGAATCTCTTGCGGTATTATTATCAGAACTATTTTTAATTAAAGCAATCACTTCATCTATATTATCAAGTGCAATTTTAAGACCTTCTAAAATATGAGCTCTTGCTCTTGCCTTTTGAAGTTCAAAAATCGTTCTTCTAATAATAACTGTTTTTCTATGAGTTAAGAAAAGATTTAAAAGTTCCAACAAAGAGAAAATTTTAGGTTCTTTATTATGAATTGCCAACATAATCACACCAAAAGTACTTTCCATAGTGGTAGATTTAAATAGATTATTTAAAACAATTTCACTCATAGCCTCACGTTTAAGCTCTATAACAACGCGGATTCCTTCTTTATTACTCTCATCTCTTACTTCAGATATTCCTTCAATTTGCCTTTCTTTAACAAGCTCTGCAATCTGCTCTATAAGCCTAGCTTTATTGGTTTGATAAGGAAGCTCATCGATAACAATAACATCTTTATTTGTCTTTTTTTCAATATGAGTTTTAGCTCGCACTTTCACGCGACCACGTCCTGTGCGATAAGCTTCTATAATACCTTTTTTACCATAAATTATTCCGCCTGTTGGAAAATCTGGACCTTTGATAAACTGCATAATCTCTTCTAAACTTGCATCTTTATTATCAAGCAAATATAAAAGTCCATCTATCAACTCATTTAAACTATGAGGTGGGATGTTTGTCGCCATACCTACAGCTATACCACTTGAACCATTTAATAATAAATTTGGAACCCTAGAAGGTAAAACATCAGGTTCGCTTTCTGAACCATCATAATTTGGAACAAAATCGACCGTATCTTTATCTATATCCTTTAAAAGCTCATGAGAAAGTTTACTCATTTTTGCTTCAGTATAACGCATCGCAGCGGCACTATCACCATCTATAGATCCAAAGTTGCCTTGTCCTGTAATACTTGGATATCTCATAGAAAAATCTTGAGCCATTCTAACCAAAGCATCATAAACTGCTGTATCTCCATGTGGGTGATAACGACCTATAACAGCACCCACTATACGGGCTGATTTGACAAAATCTGTTCTACTTTTTGCCTCATCATTTTGCATAGCATATAAAATTCTTCTATGAACAGGCTTTAAACCATCTCTTGCGTCAGGCAAAGCACGACCTATAATAACACTCATAGAATAGTCTAAATAACTACTTTTTATAGAATTTTCTATATCTACAAGTTCAATATCAGAATCTTTGCTAAAAATATTCTCCATAAAAATCCTTCTATTAGTTCAAAGTTTTGATTATAGCATATTAAACTTTTGCATCAGCTAAAACAAGAGCAAAAAGTACAGAAATTTTATTTTCTTCTAAAACTTTTTTAGCTTCCAAAAGGCTAGAACCAGTTGTTACAATATCATCTACTAAAATTACAGGTTCGTGAATGGTTTTTAAGAGTTTGTAATTTCTTTTATGTTTTTGACGAAATTCTAAACTTTTTCCAGAATATTTCACAGAATTTTGTGCTTTTAAAACATTAAAAACAGGTTTTACAAATTTTGTTTTAAGATATCTAGCTAAAATAGCAGAATGTGAATAAAGCATATCTTCAACCTTATCATCTAAAGCTATAACATTAATTGTCATTCTAGGATCAAAAAAATCTTTAAATTTTGCAAAACTTAATTTAGCAAGCATTTTATAAACGAAATAACCATAAAAATAATGTTTAGAGTGAAGCAAGTGTTGTATCTCATGGTATTTATAAAAAGAATAGACTTTGAAATTATTATCAAGCTTTCTTATATTTAAGGAAAATTCAGAAAGCTCTAGCTCACATAAATCACAAAAGCAAAGCAGAGCAAAAGCTCCGCAATTTATACACCTCAAAGTTCAGAGATTAAACTAGCTGCTTTATTTGCCATTTGTTTTATTAACAAATGAGTATAAAAAGTTGTTTCTTTTAGATCATCGAAACCTTGTACATCTTGCTTGGTGCGGATTGTAAATTTCTTATTTTTGTTTATATCGCTAACTTGTAAAACTCCTACTAGTTTTGAATGTAATCCTGTAGTATCTTGAGTTGCTCCATAAGATATAAATTCTAAATCAATCTTACTCACATAAGGTGAATTTTGATCGTTATTGTCAAGCACAACTATTCCTCTAGCTTCAAGTTCTTGTTTTAAATAAGTATAAAATACCGCATTAAAATTCACATCAACAAATAACTTTTTCCCTTTAGCATTTAAAACTTTTTGTCCTTCTTTTAAATCATAAAATCTATGCAAATAAACCTTTTTTAAAGCAATACCAGTGTCTAAAGTGCGTTTATTGGCACAACATTGAATTCCAACATCGCTAATGTATAAAAGCCCTTTAATCTTTGCTTCAAAGCCATCAGGACTTTCGCAAGAACTGCATTGAGAATTTCTAGAAATTTGATTAACTTGAGCAAAAGTATCTTGTTTAGTTGCACAAGCACTCAAAAATAAAATAGGCACTATAAAAATCAAAAATTTTTTAAACATTTTTTCTCCTTAGAAAATTATTTTAAAATTGTATTAAAAATACAAGCAAATTTCAAGCCAAGTTTTAAATTTATCATCAATCTATCTTTAAAACACTCAAAAAAGCTTCTTGAGGTAAATTTACCTTACCTATAGCTTTCATTCTTTTTTTACCTTCTTTTTGCTTTTCTAAAAGCTTTCTTTTTCTAGTAATATCCCCACCATAGCATTTTGCTGTCACATTTTTACCCATGGATTTAACAGTCTCCCTTGCGATGATTTTATTTCCAATACTTGCTTGAATGGCCACTTCAAAAAGCTGTCTAGGAACTATTTCTTTCATAGCGCTAACAAGCTCTCTTCCTTTACTTTGTGCTTTCTCATTAGGCACGATAATGCTTAGCGCATCAACATTTTCACCCGCCACTTTAATATCAAGTTTTACCAAATCCCCTACTCTAAATTCTATAGGTTCATAATCAAAACTCGCATAGCCTTTTGTTAAGGACTTTAATTTATCATAAAAATCCATCACAATCTCATTTAAAGGTACATCATATTCTAGCAAAACACGCTCAGGTGTGATATAGTCCATTTTAACCTGTATTCCTCTTTTGCGATTTAAAAGAGTGATTAAATTCCCTAAAAATTCACTTGGAGTAATGATAGTGGCTTTAACATAAGGCTCTTTTATATGATCGATTTTATTAACAGGAGGAAGCTCGCTAGGATTTTGAATTTTAACAAGTTCTCCATCGGTTTGATAAATTTCATAAGTCACAGTTGGAGCTGTAGCAATTAAATCAAGATTAAATTCTCTTTCAAGTCTTTCTTTGATCACTTCCATGTGTAAAAGTCCTAAAAACCCTACCCTAAAACCAAAGCCTAAAGCCAAAGAAGTTTCAGGCTCATAGGTAATAGAACTATCGTTAAGTTTTAGCTTATCTAAAGCATCTCTTAAATCTTCAAATTTATCCGTTTCTATAGGATAAAGTCCCGCAAAGACAAAAGCTTTAGCCTTTTCAAAACCGCCTATGGCTTCTTTAGCTTTGTTTTTTACTAAAGTAATAGTATCGCCTACTTGTACATCACCTACAGTTTTAAGCCCTAAAACCACCACGCCTACTTCACCTGATTGTAAAGATTGAGTTTTAATTGGGCTTAAAGGATGAGGATAAAAAAGATCTTGAACTATATGTTTTTTATCCGTACTCATGACTAAAACTTCATCATTTTTAGCAATACTTCCTTCATAAATCCTAACTAAAGCCAAAGCACCCAAATAATTATCAAACCAAGAATCATAAATTAAAGCCTTAGTAGGAGCTTCATCATCTGTTTTTGGTGCAGGGATTTTAGTAATAATTGTTTCTATAAGCTCTTTTATACCCACTCCTGTTTTTGCACTCACGCAAATGGCGTCTTTACAATCTATACCTATAATATGCTCGATTTCATGCTTTACTTTTTCAACATCAGCATTAGGTAAATCGATTTTATTAATCACAGGAATGATTTCAAGATTATTTTCGAGCGCTATATAAACATTAGCTATAGTCTGTGCTTCAACCCCTTGAGAAGCATCTACTACAAGTAAAGCCCCTTCACAACTTGCCAAAGAACGACTCACTTCATAAGAAAAATCCACATGGCCAGGAGTATCAATAAGATTTAAAACAAAATTTTCGTTATTAAATTTATAATTTAAACGCACTGATTGTGCTTTTATGGTAATACCACGCTCTTTTTCTATGTCCATAGTATCCATAACTTGTGAACTCATCTGCCTATCGCTAATAGCACCACACTCGCTAATAATCCTATCTGCAAGAGTAGATTTTCCATGATCTATATGAGCTATAATAGAAAAATTTCTAATATTTTTTACCGACAAAATTTCATCCTAAATATAAAATTTTAAAGCTAAGATTTTAACAAAATTTATGTTTAAAACAAATAAATTTTATTTTATATAAAAAACTTCAATTGAAATTTATATAAAGCATATTAAAATATCATAATGTTTGAAAAATATTTAAAATCAGCTATATTTTTAGCTCTTTATCCCTTAGCAATGTTAGCTTCTAATTTGCACGAATTTATAGCACTAAGTCAAAATAATGAATCCTATCTCATTAAGCAAATGCAAAGTGAGCAAGCAAATTTGGACAAAGAACAAGCTTTTAGAAATTACCTACCCTCTCTTAGTCTAAACTCAGCTTATGTAGCCAACAATAAAGATCGCTTCATTATCGATCCACAAGAAAGTTTATTTGCTAAAGTTTCTCTTAATTTTTTGCTTTTTGATGGGGGTGCTAGAGAGGCCAATTTAAGAGCTTTAGAAAGCAAAGAAAAATTAAGCCTTTTAAACAAAGAACAAAGCAAAAATTACCTTGCCTTAAATGCAATCACACTTTATTTTAACACCCTAAGTCTTGAAAAAATTTTACTAGCCAATCAACAAAAAGTAGCTTTTTTAAAATCAACTTTTGAAAGATTGCAAAAATTTTACGATGCAGGACTTAGCCCTAAAGATGAACTTGAAAGCATTAAAGCCAAATACCATTTAAGCTTATTAGAGCTCAGTCAAAATGAATTAAAACTTGCCAATATACAAAAAGAGATTAAAATTTTAAGCGATACAGATTTTAAAGTGCAAGGGAATGCTTTTTTAGAAAATCCGCAACAAGAAAAAAGTCAAAACTATGAAGTAATGATAGCTAAAGAACAAATCAATCTTGCTAAAGAAAGTGTAAATTTAGCAAAAGCTGAATATTTTCCAAAATTTTATATTCAAGATAATTTTAACTTTTATAAAAACAATTATAATCCAAAAGTTCCAGCTCCTTTTGTAAACTTAGCAGATCAATTCTTAGAAAAATATTCTCAAGGTAATCAGTTTATTTTAGGTATGGAATGGAAAATTTTTGATTTCAATGCAAGGACTAAAGAAGTTGAAAAAGAGCGTTTAAACGTTCAAATAGCCAATGCAAACGCAAGATTTAGTGAGAGAAAAAATAAAGAAGAATTAAATTATTTAGACAAAAGTTTAAAAGTTTTACAAGAACAAATTTTAGCTCTTAATCTTAGCTTAAATGCTGCAAATTTGGCTTTTGAAAGTGTAGATAAAAAATACCAAGCAGGACTTGTTTCTTATATGGAATATCTTCAAGCTTTAGAGGCTAAATTTAAAGCACAAAGCGATTTAGAGCTTGCTAAAAATGAATTTGAAATTACTAAAGCAAATTATTATTTTAATGCGGGTATAGATCTTAATTCAAAGGTTAAAGAATGAAAAAAATTATATTTTTACTTCTTGCTTTTAATTACGCCTTTGGCGAAGAAATTTACGCGAGTTTCAATGTAGAAGCATCAAAACAAAGCAAGCTTGCCCTTGAAAGCATAGGTTTAGTTCAAAAAATTCCTGTAGAAATTGGACAAAAAGTCAGCAAAGGAGAACTTTTACTTGCTCTTGATCAAGAAAGTGAAAAAATAGCTCTTCAAAATGCTCAAAATTCTTATCAACTTGCCCTTGTAGAATACGAAAATACCAAAAGCAGAATGCAAAAAATCAAAGCTGTAGAAAATGTTATAGACAAACAAAGCTATGAAGATATGAAAGCTAAATTTGATGCAGCTAATTTAAATTTAATCAAAGCAAAAATCAATATAGCTTATTATAAAAATATCATGGCAAAAAAAGAATTGCGTGCACCTTATGATGCTATTATCGCAAACAAATTTATACAAGTGGGCGAAGGAGTAGGAGGAGTAGCTCAACCTTTAATAGAAATTTTTTCCTATCCGCAAAGCAAACTGATTTTAAGTTTTGATGAAAAATACAAAGATAAAGTTAAATTAGGCGATGATTTCTTTTACAAAATCGATCAAAATGGTACAGAATTGAAAGGAAAAATCAGCCTTATCTATCCAAGTATAGAAGTAAAAACAAGAAAAATTTATGCTGAAGTGCAAACTACAAATTTAACACCAGGGCTTTTTGGCGAAGGTAGAATCATCACTAAAGATTAAAAATGTTTAAACTAGCTATAAACCGACCAATTACTGTGCTAATGTTTTTCTTAGCTCTTATGATTTTTGGGCTAATCTCTGCTTTTAGCATGAGTGTAAATTTATTTCCTAATGTTTCCATACCTCTTATAAAGATTACAAGCAAGGTAAATGGGGATTTAAATTTCGTAGAATCAAAAATCACTAAAGAAATAGAAAATGCTCTAAGTGAGATTGATGGAGTAAAGACCATAACCTCAGCTGCGTATGATAATTTTAGTGTGAGTGTAGTCGAGTTTAAACTAGGTAAAAATCTTGAAGTAGCTGCTAATGATGTGCGTGATAAAATAGGAACTTTAAGCCTACCTTCTAAGCCTGAAATTGAAAAAATCAGTTCAGATTCTGGTTCTGCTATTTCGCTTTTTTTATATTCTAAAGATAAATTACAACTCATGCGCGAAATCAATGATAAAATAAAACCTTTTTTGCAAAGAGTTGAAGGAGTAGGTAAAATCGAAGCTAAGGGTTTTTTAGAATCCCAAATTCGCATAGAATTAAAACCAAACGAACTTAGAAAATACAATCTTAACGCCCTTGATGTAGCAAATATCATCAAAAGTCAAAATTTTAAACAAGCCCTAGGCGAACTTAATAACAATCAAGATAACTATATCATCAAAGGCTATTTTGAAGCCACAAATTTAGAAGAACTTAGCAATCTTCGCATAAAAACAGGAGTATTTTTAAGCGATATTGCTAATATTTCAAGCCTTTATGAAGATGAAAAACAAAGTGCTTTATACGAAGGTAAAGAAGGGGTGCTTTTAGAACTCGGAAAAATCACAAATTATAACACCCTTGAAATGATTAAAAATGTCAAAAATGCCTTGCCTATTTTAGAAAAACAAATTCCAAAAGATATAAGCATTAATGTGCTTTACGATAAAAGCTTAAATATCCACAAGCATCTTTCTCAAGTGATTTTTGATATGGTTTTGGGGATTTTTCTAACCCTTGTAATTGTATTTTTATTTTTAAGAAATTTAAGTGCAACTCTCATTGCTTGCATAGCTATACCTACTTCTATCATTTCAACTTTTTTTATTATCGATCTTTTAGGTTATGATTTAAACCGTTTAACTTTCATAGCTTTAACCTTAAGCATAGGAATTTTTATCGATGATGCTATAGTAGTGATTGAAAATATTGCTAAAAAACTAAAAACTTATCCGCCTTTACAAGCTGCTTTTCTAGGTATCAATGAAATAGGTTTTAGCGTTTTAAGCATCAGTATAGTTTTACTTTGTGTTTTTATCCCTATTTCTTATATGAACTCTATACCAGGGCTTTTTTTCAATGCTTTAGGCATAAGCGTTGCAAGTGGGATAGTGATAAGCTTTTTGGTTTCTGTATTTTTAATACCTAGTATTGGAGCAAGATTTTTAAATCCAAAAGAAAGCAAGTTTTATGAAAAAACAGAAGCTTTTTTTGAAAAAATAGAGCAAAAGTATGAAAATTTACTCTATAAAATTTTACAAAATAAAGCAAAATTTATCCTAGCCACTCTTGTTTTTGTAGGGCTTTCTTTTGCTTTAGCTGCTCGCATAGGGCTTGATTTTTTACCTATGGAAGATGATAGCGAAATTCAAGTTTTACTTGAAAGCAAAAAGGATTTAAGTTTAGAAGCCATGAAAGAAAAAAGTTTAAATTTGCTTGAAAAAATCAAAAATGATAGCAATGTCAAATACGCTTTTTTACTTGTAGGCTATGATGATGCCAAAGATGCTACAAAGGCTAAAATTTATGTTAAACTTAAAAATTTAGACGAAAGAAATTTAAGACAAAGTGCTATAGTAAGTTTATATCGTCAAAAATTTCAAGATGAAAGTTTAAAAATCAAAATTTTAGAACTTCCAAAGATAGAGGGTGCAGGCATTGATGATCCCGTGCAGTTTTTAATCTTAGGAGATGATTTAAACACTCTAAAAGAAGCTGCTTCTCGAGCAAAAGAAATTTTAGGCACTAATGCACGCATTGTAGATATAAGCGACAATGCTAATGCTACAAAAGATGAAGTAGCCTTACACATCAACAAAGAAAAAGCTAAACTTTTAGATGTCAATCCTGAATATATCGCTGGGGTTTTAGGGTATTCTTTTTCGCAACTTAGCGTAGGAAGTATGGATAGAGGCAATTCAAAAGATGATATTATCCTAAGTTTTGCTCCAGAATTTAAAAAAGACATAGAAGCTTTAAAACGCATTAGTATTAAAAACAACCAAGGTGTAAATTTAGAACTTTCAAGCGTGGTGGATTTTATATACAGTAAGGATTTAAAAACTATCAATCGTTACAATAAAAACCGCTCTGTGAAAATCACAGCTGGAGTAAATGATCTTTCCTTAGGAGCGGTGCAAAAACTTTTACTAGATAATATGGATAAAATTTTAAATAATAATGCAAGTCTTAGCTATGCTTTTTCAGGCTTTATCAATCTTTTAGGTGAAACCGTGCAAGGTTTTGCTATGGCAGTAGTACTTGCTTTTGTTTTAATTTATCTTGTTTTAGCTGCACTTTATGAAAGTTTTATTTTACCTTTAATCATCATGATAACCATGCCTTTAGCCTTTGGAGGAGCATCTATAGGGCTTTTTATCACAGGGCATAATTTTTCACTTTTTGTACTTATTGCCATCATCTTACTTTTTGGTATGGTGGGGAAAAATGCTATTTTGCTTGTGGATGTAGCTAATAAAAAATGTCATGAAGGTTTAGATCCCGATAAAGCTCTTTTAATCGCTGGAAAATCACGCTTAAGGGCTATATTGATGACAACTTTTGCTATGATTTTTGCTATGCTCCCACTCGCTCTTTCAAGGGGTGCGGGCTATGAAGCTAATTCTCCTATGGCAATAGCCATTATCTTTGGACTTATAAGTTCGACCTTGCTTACCTTACTCGTAGTACCTGCACTTTTTAAATTTTGTTTTAAGCTAGATAGCAAATTAAGAAAAATTTATGAGAGAGAGAAAAATTAAATTAACCAAAATGATTAATTTAATTTTTTTAAGTATTATTCTTATAAAGTGCTTTTAAGTTATCATAGGCAATTTGTATTTTTTCAAACTGTTCTCTTGCGTAAGCTTTTTCTATTGCACTTTTTCCTTGATGAAAATCAGGATGATAAAGTTTTACCAAAATCAAATATTTTTGTCTGATTTCACTAAGATCATTTTGCGGAGTACATTCTAAAGTATTAAAATAATTACTAAAAAGCTTAGCTAAAGCATTAAATTTCCATTTCATATTTTCTTTATTGTGAATATTTTGGCGAAATTTTTTATACTCTTCTCGGTCAACTTCAAAATTCACGCAATATTTTAAATGCTCGCTCTCATCTGCAAAAGCTTCAAAAAGTTCAAGAGTATTCTCGTTTTTATATTCTAAAATTAGAATATTTGTCATTTCATTATATTCTATATTATGATCTTGAAAATAATTTCTTATATAGGTAACAAATAATTTTTCATTAGAGCTTAACTTCATCAAAATTCTACCCGCAGCAAAATCAATCTTGATAAACAACATAGGCTTAAGCATATTATTTTGCTCAAAATTTAATCTAAAAGTTTTAAAATGAGCATCTTGTAAATTCTCTATACCTTCATTTGTACTTTTGCGATATTTTTGATCTAAAACTTTTAAGAAATAACGACGCTGTGGAATTTCATTTTCTTCAAAAAAAGAAAAAATTTTATTTTTTCGTCCTATGACCTTTGTGAAATTTTTGGTAATCAAGTCTTTAAAATACTGAAATACGCTAATATCATCTGTATTAACATTGATAGTTTCTAAAGTTTGCACGATTTGCATCTATTTCTCCCATAAAACCTCATTTTCAAAAAGCTCTTTAGTGCCTTTTAAAATTTCATTGGGTGTATAATCGGCTTTATAAGATAAAGATTGACACTTTTTTACAAAATACCCAAGATAAATATAATCTAAGTTCATTTTTTTAGCTATTTGTATTTCATTGAGCAAAGAAAATTTACCCAAAGAAAAATACGAAAAATCAGGATCATAAAAACAATAAATGCTTGAAATTCCATCCTCTAAAATATCAATCAAATCAACACAAACGAGCTTATCTTCTATATAAAATGCAAGCTCATATCCAAAATTCATAAAACCATCGACATAAAGATTATAATACTGCTTAAAGCTTAAATCATAACGCTTCCAGTTCTTTTTTTCTTCCATAAAACGATGGTATTTATCATATAAAAACAAATGTTCATTGCTTAAATTGGGTGTTCTAAGCATAACTTTGGTGTTAATATTTTTATTTATAACCCTTCTTTCACTTTTTGAAAAATTATATTCATTAACTAAAATTCTAAGACTTAAACATTCATCACAATCTTTACAAATAGGGCGTGAAAAATACCTACCAAAACGACGCCAACCTCGTTTTATTAGCCCATTATTGATTTCTTTAGGGCAATTTTCAATGTATTTATACTCTATTCTTGAGCGTTTATCTTTTAAGTAAGGACACTGATCTTCAAGAGTACAAAAACCAATCTCAAGCATTAAATTTTCTTAATATCTGCATTTTTGATAAATCCGGAAAATTCATCCTGTAGTTTTTCTTGCTTTAAGAAAATTTCTTGCATTTCCTTATCTATGTTTGCTTCTTGATTTTTTTCGCGAATATCTTTAGCTAGTTTTTCTAAATTTTTTACACTTGCACCACTCTTGCTTGATTTCTTCGCTAATTTTGGAGTATTGGCGTTAGCTTGCATTTCTTTTTTAATACTTTTAAGACTGTCTAAAAAATCCATCTATTATTCTCTACTTTCTCGTATTTTTTTAAGCGTAGCAGCTATTGCAGCTATAACTTCTTCTTTATTTTCTTGATGACGATCTTCTGTTTTTTCTAATAATTCTTGCATATGTGTTTCTATGAAAGAGGTGTCTAAATACCCTCTTCTAAATTCTCTTGTTTTTGTAATAGCAATTAAAAATGGTATTGTTGTTCTAATATCATCAATCACAAATTCCTTCAAAGCACGCTCAAGTTTATTAACCGCTAAATCATAACTTGTTGCTTTAATAATAAGCTTTGCAAGCATGGAATCATAATAAGGCGGCACAGTATAGTCTTTATAAATATGACTATCAACCCTAACAGATGGTCCAAGAGCTGGGTAGTATTCTCCTATTTTTCCAGGACTTGGAATAAAATTTTTCCATACATTTTCAGCAGTAATTCTAGCTTCAATAGCAAAACCCCTAGGTTTAATATCGCTTTGTTCTAAGTCCAAAATTTCTCCTGCTGCAATACGAATTTGTCTTACAATAAGGTCAATACCTGTAATTTCTTCAGTAATTGGATGTTCAACTTGAATTCTTGTATTCATTTCCATAAAATAAAAGCGATTATAATCATCAAGCAAAAACTCTATAGTTCCAGCATTTGTATAACCTACAGCCTTAGCAGCTGCCACAGCTGTAACACCCATGGTTTTTCTAAGATTATCTGAAATTCCAGGGCAAGGTGCTATCTCAATTACCTTTTGATGTCTTCTTTGGATAGAACAATCCCTTTCACAAAGATGGATAATATTTCCGTAGTTATCTCCTAAAATTTGAAATTCTATATGCCTAGGATTAACTACATATTTTTCCATAAATACTTCATCATTATTAAAGTATGTTAAAGCTTCTCTTTTGCAAGATTCAAAGGCATTTTCAAGATCTTGTTCTTTATGAACAACGCGAATTCCGCGTCCACCTCCACCACCTGAAGCTTTTAAAATAACAGGATAACCAATCTTCTCAGCAAAAATTTTAATTTCTTCCATGCTATAGGAATTTAATTTTTCAGTCCCTGGAACAATAGGTATGCCATTTTTAGCCATTAACTTACGAGCGATATTTTTATTTCCCATCTTATGGATTACTTCAGATTTTGGACCTATAAAAATAATTCCAGCATCTTCACAAGCCTTAGCAAATTCGTAATTCTCACTTAAAAATCCATAACCAGGATGGATCGCATCAGCACCACAAGCCTTAGCAATCTCGACAATACGAGCAACATCTAAATATCCTCTTATAGCATCCGTTCCTATGCGATAAGCCTCATCTGCGATTTTTACATGCAAACATTCACGATCAGGCTCTGTAAAAACTGCAACACTTTTAATATGTAAATCTCTACAAGCACGGATTACTCTAACAGCTATTTCAGCTCTATTTGCTATGAGAATTTTATGGATTTGATTCATAATTTGCCTTTTTTGTTATATTTTTATTGTTAATTTTAGCAAATTTTCCTTACAAAAACTTAGCAAAAAATTTAATTTATTTTAGTTATAATAAAACTTTTTAAAATTTTAATTCCAATAAAGAAAAGTTATAATTATAATGGTTGCTGATAAAAGATTATTTTATTTAAGTTGTATTTTAATCACCATAGGAATAGTATTTTCATACTCTCTTACAGCTTTTACTGTTCTTTTTCTTGACTATAGCGAGTTTCATTTTTTTATTCGTCAGCTTTTTTTTGGAATTAGTGGCATACTTATAATGTTTTTTATTTCTCGATTGGATCCTGATAAAGCACTTTCTAAAAAAATTATTTTAGCTATTTTGATTATTTCTTTTATCTTTATTATCATTTTACCATTTTTACCTTCTGCATTAGCAACAGCTAGCGGAGGAGCTAAACGCTGGATACGCTTAGGCCCACTCTCTATCTCTCCTGTGGAATTTTTTAAAATAGGATTGATTTATTTTTTAGCATGGAGCTATACAAGGCGTATTGATGATAGCAAAAAAGCTATCAGACACGAGGCTTTAATTCTTCTACCTTATTGTATCTTAGCTTCTATAGTTATAGGATATATTTATATCACTCAAAACGATTTAGGACAAAGTATAATTTCTTTCTTTTTAATTCTAGCTTTAGCTTTTTTTGCAGGAGCTAGTAAAAGACTTTTTGCTTTTGGAACTTTAATCATTATGATGATAGGTATAATGGTAATTTCTAGTAATCAAAGAAGAATTCAAAGAATTGCTTCTTGGTGGGGGAATATACAAGATGCTTTTTTACCTATGCTTCCTGATTGGTTGGCAAATGCTTTAAGAGTAAGTAGCAACAGCGAACCTTATCAGATTTCGCACTCTTTAAATGCTATAGCCCATGGAGGAATGTTTGGCGAAGGCTTAGGACTTGGAACTTTTAAATTAGGCTTTTTAAGTGAAGTACATACTGACTTTATTCTTTCAGGAATTACTGAAGAAATAGGACTTTTGGGTCTTGGAGTTATTTGTTATATTTATCTTTGGATGATTTTAAGAATTTTTAGAATTGCAGGAAGATGCGAAGCTAAACAAGATTTTATTTTCTGTTCAGGCATAGCCTTACTTTTACTTTTTTCCTTTTTTATGAATGCTTTTGGTATTATTTCTCTTACTCCACTAAAAGGTGTGGCTGTTCCACTTTTAAGTTATGGAGGAAGTTCAATGTGGGCAATTTGTATAGGTATAGGATATGTATTAATGATTTCAAAAAAGGTTAAATTATGACAATAGCTTTAACAGGTGGCGGAACTGGTGGGCACTTAGCCATAGTGCGTTGCTTATTAGAAAGTGCGATTAAAAAAAATATAGAATGTGTATACATAGGTAGTCAAAATGGTCAAGATAAAGCTTGGTTTGAAAATGAAGTACGCTTTAAGGAAAAATTTTTTTTAAGCTCTAAAGGAGTGGTTAATCAAAGCAAATTTGGCAAAATCAGTTCTTTACTCCACACCTTAAAACTCTCCAAAGATTGTAGAGAAATTTTTAAAAAATACCACATCCAAGCCGTTTTTAGTGTAGGTGGATATAGTGCAGCTCCTGCATCTTTTGCGGCTTTATTCTCACATTTGCCTCTTTTTATACATGAGCAAAATTCAAAAAGTGGCTCTTTAAACATGCTTTTAAAACCTTTCGCTACGAAATTTTTTAGCGCCTTTGAAAAAGAATTCAGCCCTTATCCTGTAGCAAATAAATTTTTTGATAATGCTAGGATTCGCAAAGAATTAAAAAATATTATTTTCCTAGGAGGATCACAAGGAGCTAGTTTTATAAACGAACTAGCTTTAAATCTCGCCCCAAAGCTTCAAGAACAAAATATCAAAATCATCCATCAATGTGGAAAAAATGATTTTGAAAAATGCAAAAAACACTACCAAAGCTTAAATATCCAAGCTGATGTTTTTGACTTTAGTTCAAATTTGGAAGAAAAAATGAAAAATGCAGATCTAGCTATATCAAGAGCAGGTGCAAGCACCCTTTTTGAACTTTGTGCTAACACCTTGCCTGCTATTTTCATACCTTATCCTCATGCAGCTAAAAATCATCAATACTTTAATGCTAAATTTTTACAAGATCAAGCTTTATGTCAAATTTTCACGCAAGATTCGATCAATCTTGATGATTTTTTCAAAGCAATGTTAAAACTTAACTTAGAAGATATTTCCACAAGATTGCAAAATATAGCACAAAAAAATGGTGGGGATATTTTACTAGAAAAAGCACTATCTGATAACTTGGCTTTTATACGATAAATATCCAAAGATATTTACCAAAATCCCTACAAAAATCAACATCAAAATAGCAAGTGAAAAATTCTCAAATTTATCATGTAAAAAGCCTATAATCCACTGCCCTTGTGCTGCGATTAAATATCCAAAACCTTGAGCTAAAGCAGAAAGCTTTGCTGCTACTTGGGTATTTGAACTTTTTTGAGCGATAAAAAGCAATGCAATACCAAAAACCCCACCCCATGGAAAGCCCATGATAAAAGCACTGATGATAATAGAAATTTTGCTATCAAAAACAAAAAGCATGGCAAAAGCGATCACATACATACTACACAAACTTGCTATGTAAAAAGTATGTAAATTTTGCCTTAATTTTCCTAAAAGTAAAGGGCCAAAAAGAGACACTGGAGCTGCAACAAGTTGAGCAAAAAGAACCATATTTGTAGAAAATTCTTTATCAAATCCTTTTTCTACAACAATTTGAACATACCAAAAAAACAAAGAATAAGCTAAAAAACTTTGAAATCCCATAAAAAGAGTAATTTTCCAAGTTGTTAAATTTGTAAAAAGATTGATTTTTTTATAAGCTTTTTTCTTAATGCGAAAAAATCTACCATTTTTAGCTTGAGGATAGTAAACTACTAAAGCTACAAAAGAAAAAATAGCCCAGAAAAACATAGCTCCAGCTAAATCAAATACACTAAGCAAAGGTATAGCTAAAGCAATACCCATAATCGAAGAAATACTCAAAACAAGACTATAAATTCTCATTATACTTGCCATTTTTTTGGAAATTTTTCTTTAATAAAACTAGGAAGTAAAACATTTGCAATTGCTATACCACAGCCCATTGCTAACATTCCTAAAAATAAGCCATATACACCAAAATAAGAACGAATAATTTCGCCTAAAAAAATTAAAAAAATTCCAAAAACAATAGCACGAATAGGAGAAAAATACCCCACAATAAAAGAAATACTTCCAAAAGCTATCAAAGGAAGACTTGTAAGTATGCCCGCTACGGTTGAGTTTAAATAATACTTATCTTTAATAATATCAATAATAGGCCCCACTGCAGTAATTGGGGCTCTAAGATTAAAAGCTACAATAATAACAATAATAACATTAATCCAAAATATCTTTTTAAAAGAAGCCATAAAAGCCTTATTTGTTAAGTTCTACTTTGAATATTTTACCTTCTGCCATCTTAGGAATCCATAAAATATTACCTTCAATAAATATATCTGCAGGACCTTTCATCAAAGGAAATTCAAGTTTTACAGATTTAACATTATCTAAATTATAAATATATCCATTTAGATTATTTCCCCAAGAACTTACCAATAAACCATCTTTATAAGGAACTATTCCATCATAAGATTCTTTTTCATTTTTAATTATACTGAGTTCTTTTGTATTTAAATCATAAGCCATTACAACACCGCCACTTACACCATCAGGATGATAACCAGCTATAAAAAGCTTATGTTTTTTTCTATCTAGATATAACCCATTTGGACCACCAAATTTTACTAAATCAAGTTTTAATAATTCATCATATTGCTTAGTTTTTAAATCAACCTTTAAAATAAGTCCTGTGCCAGTATCGCTAACCAAAAGCGTATTGTCGTCTAATTTTTCTATGTCATTTAAAAAGATTGCACCTTTAATAGGTAAATTAAAAATTTCTTTTTTAGTTTTAAGATCAAAACCGCGTAAAACATCGATATCTACCACATAAAGAGTTTTTCCAATCTCCATCATGCCTTTTGGTGCATTAAGATGGGTTAAAAATTTATATTCTAGCACTTTGCCATTTTTATCAAGCTTAGAAATAAATCCATCATTATCTTTCGCCAAAGGTTCAAGTTTTTCTCCTACATTAGATACATAAACATAGTTTTTATCTACAAAAATACTTTCAGGGCTTTTAAAACCATCAAATTCTTGATATTTTAATTCACTTGCACCAAGCAAACTTCCAAGAAGCGCTAAACTTAAAACATATTTTTTCATATTTTCTCCTTTATTTAAAAATATTTTCATTGAATTATATTTATTTAGATAAAAAAAATGTGCTAGTTTTTTGATAAAAAATACAAGTTTTTTGTTTTTTGATATTGCTTAGGAGTTTGCTCATATTTCTCTTTAAATCTTTCAATAAACCAAGCTACTGAAGAAAAAGCGCACTCATTAGCTATTTCATTAATATTTTTTTTAGAAAATTTAAGTAAAATCTTTGCTTTTTGCAACCTTTTTTCATCTAACCATTTTTTAGGACTTTGTCCAAAACATTTCTTAAATTCTTTAGAAAAAGTTGCTAAATCTAATTTCGCAAAATTAGACATTTCATTTACGCTTAAAAATTCTCTACCACAATACTCAAAAAGTTGGGAAAGATCAAGGCGAAATTCTTTTAAAATTCCTGATAAAAAACTAATAAAATAAATATTCTTATTTAAAAGCAAATGTAAAAAAATCTCTTCAAATTTCAAACTCACTATAGGATCTAAAATTTGCGTATTTTCTTCAAAATGCGGTGAAAAACTTTCCAAAATTCCTTGCAAAATCTTATCATTTTTTACCCAAAAAATTTCATAGTTTTGAAACTTTTGATCTAGTTTAAAAAAATCTTTATACTTATAAATAAGCTCAATTAAAAATGCATTGTCAAAAAAAATAAATAAGCTTCATAAACTCCTTTACTAAGTCCTACATTGCTTAAAGTATAGCTCCCAGCTTTTAAAAACAAAGTTTCATAAGAGTTAATCTTATAATCTTTTGATGCAGTGTGTAAAATTTTATATCCTTTGCGAACAAAAGTTAAAAGATGACTTCCTATATTAACAAAAGTAGAATGCGAAGTATCCGTTTGTGTATATTTAGCAAAAGTGCAAGATTTAATTTTTTTATAATTGACACCTTTTAATTGCTTTAAATCTTCTGGTAAAGAAAGAATTTTATTCATCGTAAATTTTGCCTACATTCTAAAAGATACTTTTTAAGATCTTTTTCTTTCATTAAAATTTCACGCATACAAACGCCTGCTATATTTATATCTTTAAAATTTTCTATATTTTGAGCATTGATACCGCCTATAGCATAAAGTGGTATTTGACTAAATTCAAGCAAGGATTTTAAAAAATCAAGCCCTTTAGGCTCTAAACCCACCTTGCAAGAACTTTCAAAAATATGCCCTGCAAAAGCATAATTTACCTTATAGCTCATCGCCTCTAAAAGCTCTTCTTTGCTATGGACTGAAGTACCAAGTACATGAAAATATTTTACTAATTTAGGCTCTTTTCTTAGCAAAGAAAGCGGTGCGTGAAAATAACGATGTCCTAATTTTAAACACTCCCTATCAAAAAAATGCAAAAAACAAGTCACTTTTTGCTTTGCACAAATGCTTAAAACTTCTTTTGCTAAGTCATAATACTCAAATTCGCTTAAATCTTTTTCTCTTAAAACTATAGCATCTACCTTAGCCTTAGCAAGTTTTTCAATCTGCTTTAAGAAGTCTATTTCTACACATTTTCTATCGCTTATAGCAATGATTTTTTTATCCCACATAGATACTATCACTCATCACAGCTTGTAAATTTGATCTTTTAAGCATAGTTAAAATTTCATCCACGCTCCTATCATCTGAAATTTCAAACTGCCCATCGCCCTTTTTCTCGCCCTTATGTTCACCTATACCCACACTAACTCCTGCGCTCATTTTAGTAGCCCCAAGCTTAATAACCTCATCTCTAAAACCTATTCTTTCACGGCTTGAAATAGTAATGCCCGCAAAAGGCAAAAAGAGCCTATAAGCACAAAGCACTTGTAAAAGGCGTTTTTCACTCACATCTTTAGGATGAATTTTAGCATTATTGATAATAGGTCTTAAACGAGGCACCGAAATAGAAATTTCAGCATGAGGATAAGCTTGTTGTAAAAAATGTGCATGAAGTGCCGTAGCAAGGGCGTCTTTTCTAAAATCATCTATGCCTAAAAGCGCCCCAAAAGCCACTCCACGCATACCCGCTTTTAAAGCTCTTTCTTGAGCGTTAAAGCGATAAGGGAAAATGCGTTTTTCACCCGCTAAATGAATTTTAGAATATTTTAAAGGATTGTAAGTTTCTTGAAAAACAGTCACATAATCACAACCCTTTTCATGTAAAATTTTATATTCGTCTTCATTCATAGGATAAATTTCAACACCTACAACCTTAAAATACTCTCTAGCAATCTTGCAAGCATTTGCTATATATTCTACACTTGCAAACTCCCTACCCTCGCCTGTTAGCATTAAAATTTCTTCTAAACCACTTTTAGCAATGGCTTGCATTTCTTCGTGAATTTCAACTTCATTTAGTTTAGCTCTTGCGATTTTATTACCTTTTTGAAAACCACAATAAACACATTTAGAATTACAATAATTTGACAAATAAAGTGGGGTAAAAAGAGAGATAGAATTTCCAAAATATTTTTGCTTGACTTTAGCGGATTTAAAAGCTAATTCTTCTATGAAATCTTCTGCTGCACTTGAAAGCAAAGCTTTTAAATGCTCTATGCTTAAATGTGTTTGATTTAAAGCATTTTTAACATCTTTAGCGCTAAATTGACTCTCATCATAGTTTTGAACTTGACTTAAAACCTTGTTTAAAATTTCGCTTTTTATTTCCTGCATGTGAGGTAAATGCTGCATATAATCTTGCATGATTAACCCCTTAAAAAGCCTGTTAATGGAGAACTTGCTTTAGCCTCGCTCACACTTGCCAAACCTGCTAAAAAAGCCGCTCTTCCCGCATTTACCGCCAAAGAAAAAGCTCTAGCCATCAAGGCTATATCTTTAGCTTCAGCTATAGCTGTATTTACCATCACCGCACTTACTCCCATTTGCATAGCTTCACAAGCTTGTGCAGGACTTCCAATACCCGCATCTACAATAATAGGCAAATCAATTTCATTAAGCAAAATTTGTATAAATTCCTTAGCACATAAGCCTTTATTGCTCCCAATAGGTGCTGCCAAAGGCATGATAGCCGCAGCTCCTGCATCACGCATAGCTCTAGCTGCGTAAAGATCAGCATGCATGTAAGGTAAAGGCGTAAAGCCCTCTTTAGCTAAAAGCTCGCAAGCTTTAATCGTTTCATAATTATCAGGCAACAAATACCTACTATCGCTTATCACTTCTATCTTGATAAGTTCTCCGCAACCAAGCTCTCTTGAAAGCCTTGCAATGCGTAAGGCTTCATCGGCGTTTCTTGCGCCTGAAGTGTTGGGTAAAAGTGTGATATTTTTAGGGATATAATCAAGTATATTTGCAATTTCCCCTGTATTTGCACGGCGTAAGGCTAGAGTGATAATCTGCGCTTTAGCTTCTTCTATGGCTGATTTTATAAGCTCTAGCGAATATTTTCCAGAACCTAAAATAAATCTTGAATCAAACTCGTATTTGCCTATTTTTAATTTATCATTTTTTAAATTTTCTTGCATTTTTACTCCTTATTTGCTAAAAGCTCTAAAACAAGATTACTTTGATGTCCTGCGCAAATATTTACCCTTGGCGCCATAAGTCCATTTCCTAGCTTAGCACCATTTACCAAATCCCCACATACATAGAAATTTTTAGCAATTTTTCTTGTTTGTATGCTGTTGCTATCACCATAGCCCGCAAGCCCTGAAGCACAGATTAAAATACTATCTTTGTAAAATCTATGAAAATTTTGTGCCATCATCGCTTTTGCGATAGCACCATCAAAGGCTTCGCAAACTATATCTATATCTTTAAACAAAGACTTTAAATTATCCTCATCGATTTTTAAAGTGCAAATTTCAACGCTGATATAAGGGTTAATCTCGCTAATTTGCTCCTTTAAAGCTTCGGTTTTAAATTTACCCAAATCACTTACACGGTAAGCTTGACGATTCAAATTGCTAGGCTCAATCACATCAAAATCAATCAGCTTTAAAAACCCCACACCACTTCTTGCTAAATTTATCGCTATATGTGATCCAAGTCCGCCTAAACCACACACCGCCACGCGCCCATTTTTAAGTTTATCGTGAAGTTTTGGAGTGTGTCTTGCTCTCATCATAGCATCTAGTGCATCTTTTGGAGGTAAAGTATTTTTTTCTATGCAAAAAAGCTCATCATCTTCGTTTAAAGCGATATTCTCTTTTGTTGCAAAACCATTGATAATCCAAACATCATTTTCATTTTTGCTGATATTTTCAAAAAATTCCAAACTTGTTTTAAAGTCTGTATCAAGTTCTTTGCCATTAAATTTCACTCTCATCAACCGCCTCCTACAAAGCTTACGATTTCAGCTTTATCGTTTTCTTTTAAAATCAAATTTTCAAATTCACTTTTTGGTATGATTTCTCCATTTAATTCTAAAGCGATAAGTTCGATTTTAAAACCTTTTTCTTTAATAAAATCCATAAATTTAAGCTCTTTTAACTCAAGCTTTTGTCCATTGATAATCATTTTAAACCTTTAAAAATTTTCTATCAAGTCTTTAAAAACAAGGCAAAGTTTTTCAAATTCTTCTATACTTACTCTTTCATCAATAGCGTGAATTCTATCATTACAAACCCCAAATTCCACTACCTTTACACCGTATTTTGCAAAATACCTTGCATCACTTGTACCGCCTTTGGTATTAAGCTCTGGTACTTCATGAGTGATTTTTTGAACGCTTTCATTCATTTTTTGAACGATTTTATTATCGATATTTGTCAAAAAAGCTTCGCTTGATTGTTTTAGCTCTAACTCATAGTTTAAACCATGACAAATTTTTTCTACATAACTTTTTACATCTTCTAAGCTTGTATCGGGGGAATTGCGAACATTAAACATAAGTTTTAAATCATTTGGCGTAACATTACACACCCCCATACCTCCGCGAATATCGGTAATAACAATTTTTGAAGGACTAAATTCAGCACTTCCAGGATCAAGATCAAAACCCGCTAAAAGCTTTAAAACTGGTGCAAAATCATGCACAGGATTGATACATTTTTCAGGATAAGCAACATGCCCTTGTTTTCCACGGATTAAAAGTTTTCCATTGATAGAACCGCGACGCCCTATTTTAATACTATCACCAATTTTTTTAACACAGGTTGGCTCGGCAACCACAGCATAATCAGGTAGCATATCTCTTTCTTGCATCCATTCTAAAACAGCCTTAGTTCCATATATAGCTTCGCCTTCTTCATCACTTGTTAAAATAAGGCTAAGTCTAGCTCCTTTAAAATCCGCATTCTTTACCGCATCTACAAAGGCTGCTACTCCGCTTTTCATATCTTGAGCACCCCTTGCATAGATAAAGCCTTCCTTTTCCATAGGCACAAAAGCATCACTACTCCAACCCTCGCCTGCAGGCACCACATCTACATGCCCACCAAAAGCTAAATGCTCACCCTCATCTTTAAATTTTTTAGTGAGTAAAAGGTTTTTAATGCCTTCTTTTTCTATAAAAAAAGCTTCAAAATCACTCAGTTCCATAGCGATGAAATTTAAAGCTCCATCATCATTTGGCGTAACAGATTTAAATTTTAAAAATTCGATTAAAAATTCTTTTGCATTCATTTTTTATCCTAAGAAAGTTTTATATAATAAATTAAGAGCAAAATACTCTATAATTATAGCTGAAATTATATTGATTATAAAAACAACTTTTGCACTAAAAACATGACTATATCTTGCCACCACAAAGGCTAAAGCACTTACCCAAAAAAGTATAGCCACAACAAGCCCTAAAGTCATCAAATAAGCATGATCACTACTTAAAACCACGCTTGCAGCACTAAGCCAAAATCCTATCACAAAAGGATTTGAACCATTTAAAAAAGCTCCTTTAATATAACTTTTCAAAAGACTTTCTTTAAATTCTTTATGCTCTAAATTTAAGCTTTCTTTCTTTTTTCTTAGCATCAAGTACGCCATATAAGTTAAAAAACAAAAACCAAAAATCGCCAAAGAACGCATAAAAATAACATTGTCTAAAAAATTTAAAAGCCCAAATTGAAGCAAAAAAAGATAAAGCATATCTATACTAAATGCTCCAAGTCCTACAGCTATGGAATTTTTAAAAGCTTTTAGTGCATAAGTTAAAATCAAAATATTTACAGGTCCAAAAGGAACACTCACTCCAAAGCCCAAAAAAACTCCACTTAAAAAAGAATCAAACATTACCATCTTTCATAAAATTTTCTATATCAAGTGCGATTTTATCAATAGCGCTTATAATATCTTCTATATAGATTTTATCAAAATACCGCTCTAAATTCGCATCTTTTTCGTAGATATTTAAAATACTTTTTTCGCACATTGAAGCATAACGCCCTACAGGCAAAACCGCCCCACTTGTGCCTACGCTGATAAAAAGCGAAGTTTGATTTAGCAAAGAATAAAGCATAGCATAAGCAGGAGCTTGCTCTTCAAACATGACTATATTGTGTCTTAAATCCTTACTTTTGCATTTTGGGCATTGTTTATCTGTGATTTTTTCATAACCTATATTAAAAATTTCTTCGCATTTTAAGCAGCGAAGTTCGGGCAAAAAGCCATGCAAATGCACTACATCTTTACACCCTGCACGCTCTAGCAAATCATCTACATTTTGCGTGATAACAAAAAGATTTTTACCCCATTTTTCTTTTAATTGTGCGATTTTTTCATGAGCATGATTTGGCTTTACATTTTGAAGTTGCGCCCTTCTTGCATCGTAAAAATCAAGCACTTTTTTAGGGTTTTTTCTAAAACCTGTTGCGGAGCAAACCTCCATCACATCGTATTCTTCCCAAAGTCCATCATTATCTCTAAAAGTTTTAAGTCCACTTGGAGCAGACAAACCCGCTCCACTTAATATCATAATGTTTTTCATAATCTCACCACCTTAGCACCAAAGCCACCTTGATTGATCGGTGCGTCATTAAAGCCTTTAACACTTTTATGGGTTTTTAAAAACTCTCTTACCGCAAAGGCAAGCTTTCCTGTGCCTATACCATGATAGATCAAAACCTCATCAAATCCCGCTATTAAAGCATCTGAAATAAATTTATCAAGCCTTGAAATAGCCTCATCACTCCTAAGTCCATGCAAATCCAAAGTTACGCTTAGATTGCTTGGTTTGCTTACGCTTATACTTGTTTTTGCTACTTTTTTTGGCATTGCACCACTTTTTTTAAGCAGTTTTAAAGGCACACGAAGTTTGATCCCATCGCTTTCAACCATAGCATCGTTTTTAGAAATGCTTATGATTTTACCCTTAATTTTTTCATATTTTACAAAATCCCCCACACGCAATTCTTCGTTTTGCTCCATACTTGGCAAGATGATTTCTTTTTTAAGTTCATTGGCTTTATTAAGGCTTCTTTGCTTATCTTTTGTGTCTTTAAGCTGTATGGTTTTCTTAGCTTCTTCTATGGCTTTGTGAAATTTAAATTCTAAATTTCTCAAACTCGTGCGAAATTCTTGTTCATTTTTTTCTTTTTGATCTTTTAAAGAAAGTAAAATTTCATCGACTTTTTGCTCTTTTTTCTCAACATTTTCAAGCTTAGCTTTTAGTTCTAATTCAAGATTGATATTTTTACCCACAAGCTCTTCTAAATTTTCTTTATCCTCGCCATAAAGCTTTTTAGCCTCGCTAACTAAATTCGGCGGAATCTGATAACGCAAAGCGGTTTCAAAGGCATAAGATTTTCCTATAGTACCTTTTAAAAACTCATATTTTGGGCGTGAAAGCTCTTCATCATATAAAGCAGCAATGAGTTCAACTTGCTCATTTTTTGCTAAAAGCATGGCAAGGCGTTTGTGGTGCGTGGTGATGATGATTTTAAGATTATTAGCTATGAGTTTTGAAATTAACACACTATACAAACAAGCCGCTTCTTCAAAATCTGTTCCAAGCTCTATTTCATCTATACCTAAAAGCAAATTTTTCTTAGAAAAAAGTCTAGAAAAATGCAACATTCTTCCTGCAAAAGTTGAAATGTCGTTTTTAACATTTTGCGGATCTTCTATGATGGCATCAAATTCTTTAAAAGTACCAATTTTACTTTCACTTGCTTTGATATGCATAGGCAAAAGATGTTTAGCTAAAAATGCTGCGCTTAGCATGGATTTTAAAAGCATGGATTTTCCGCCTGCATTTACCCCTGTGATGATTAAAACTTGTTTTTTAAATTCCAAACTCACGCTTTTTGGATTTTTTAAGGCAGGATGAGCGAAATTTTTAAGCACTAAATCCGTACTTTGATCACACAAAACAATTTCAAAATCCTTTTTTTTAGCAAGCAAAACCCTAGCACTATAATGATCAAAAAGATCAAAGGCTGTATTGATAAATTTTAAAAAAGGTAGGTTTTTTGCTAAAAAAGCTGAGAAATTTTTAGCGTATTCATAATAAATTTCTTCTTTTTGATTTTTGATTTTTTCTATATCATTTTGCAAATTTTCAACACTTAAAGGCACGATATAAAAGCCACCGCCACTACTTCTACCTATGATTTTTGCTTTAATAGCGTGATTAAACCCGCCTCTTACAAGCAAGGCTTCAAGATTGTTTATAAGATGGATTTGTGTATCGATAAGATAAGGCATTAAAGCTTTTGTATAGCAAAATTTCTTAAACTCAGCTATTATGCTTTCGTTTTTCAATCTTAGAGCGGTATTAAGATTTACAAGTCTTTCATCTAAACTTTCTTTTAATTCCCCTTTCTCATCGAAATTCAAACAAAGCTCCAAAGCCCCGCTAACAAATTCTATCTTTTGTAGCCAAGAGTCTAAATTTGTTCCTAGTTTTATTTTTTTTAACTTTTCAAAATAACGAAAAATTTTTACAAATTCAAAAATTTCATCTAAATGTAAAATTCCTTGCTTGCTTAAATGAACTAAGGCTTTATCAAGATTGCTAAGCTCTGGCATAGCAGGAAATTCCACCTCGCAAAGCTCATGTATGCGTTTAAAATGAAGATTAGAATCTCCTTGCAAAAAAATCTCCTTATCTCTTGCAAAAAGGCCTTTAAATTCTTCTAAATAGCCGTTTAAATCAAGCTTTGAGATCAATTCTTCTTTTGCATCATTCATCATTTAACCTGCAATCTTTAATATCTATGATTAAAGAATTAAAACTTTGATTATTATCTTTTGAAATAAAACTTCCTGTACCAAATTCATAGTTAAAATACGCCTTAGATACATTAATATCTTTACATAAAATATTTTTATTTTGATTAAAAGCTACGATAATATCTGTTCTTAAACGACTTTTTTGCGTATTTTCAAATTCAAAAAATACCGCTAAAATGATAAAGATCACAAGCAAAATACCAAAAAAAGGTTTGGTTTTTTTGCCTAATTTTTCACGCAAAGCAAAAGTGATTAAGGCTAAAATTAAGATAATTAAAAAATATAAAAAAAACCTACTCATTTTTTTGCCTTAATTTATTACTGATATCTCCTGCACCAAAACCTATAATAAGCCCTTCTTCAAAAACTTGCCCCTTAGAAGCCACCAAAAATTTACCCTCTCTTTTGATATCTTCTACAAATAAAGCCTTAGGAAAAACCGCTTTTAAATCAAGTTCTATAGGCTCTTCTCCTGCAGCATAAACAGGTAAAATTACAAGCTCATCAACACCTTCAAAAGCCTTTGCAAATTCCTTTAAATTTGTAGCCAAACGCGTGTAGCGGTGAGGTTCAAAAATGGCTGTAATTTTTTTATATCTACCTAATTTTGCGTATTCTTGTGCTGCGCTTAAAGTCGCTTTTATTTCGGTGGGATGATGACCATAATCATCGATTAAAACCAAATTTTCATCAGCATGTAAAATATCAAAACGCTTTTTAATACCTTGATAATTTTTAAGCCTAGTTCTTATCGTTTCTATATCTAAGAAATTTAAAGCCGCCAAAATCGCCAAAGACGCATCAAGGGCTAAATGATATCCCATGCCAAAAACCTTAAATTCACCCCAATCTTTCAACTCAAAGCTTGTAAAAGGTTTGAAATTTTCTATACACATGGTGCAGTTTTTGATATCTTTGCTCGGATAAAGCTTGATTGACTCATTTTTATAATTTTTCAAAAACTCATCTTCAGCATTAATCACGCGAATTTTAGCCGTATCTAAAAACTCCACATAAGCATGATGGAGTTTTGAAACTTCATTACCATAATGATCTAAATGCTCTGCTTCCGCATTGGTAACTATAGCCAAATAAGGATTTGAATTTAAAAAAGAACTATCGCTCTCATCAGCTTCAAAAACAAGGTTTTGGCTTTCTTTATAAATCATATTTGAACCAAATTCTTTTAAAATCGCTCCGATGATCACAGAAGCATCATCAAGCAAAGAAGCCAAAATACTTGAAGTTGTGCTTTTTCCATGTGCTCCTGCAACTGCAAAAACGCGCTTATCTTCTAAGATAAGAGGTAAGGCCTCCTTGCGTGAAAGGCATTTAATGCCTAATTCTTTAGCGTGTTTAAATTCAGGATTTTCTTCTTTGATAGCAGCAGAATAAATAACTAAATCTTTGTTTAAAATATTGTCTTTATGATGAGGGATGCTGACCTTAACCCCTTCTTTTTCTAGTTCTTTAGTGATTTTACTCTCTTTAAGATCACTTCCGCTAATTTTAAAACCTTTTTCTTTTAAAAATCTTGCTAAAGCGGAAATTCCTATACCGCCTATGCCGATAAAATGGATATTTTGCATCATTTAAACCTTTATACCTTAAAGGCTAATTTTAGCACTTTTTTACTAAAAAGAAAATATAAATCCTATTTTGAAATGCCTAAACGCTCGGCTAATTGATATAAATTTAACTCTCTATAAAATTTATCAAAGTCTTTAGTATAAACATCAAGATTAAAAGCTTTATTCATATCTTTTAAAGTATCATTACTTTCAAAATAATACCCTTTACCGCCACTATAAATACCTTTTTTATTAATCCATACAACATCGTTGATCCCAAATTCTAATTTCTCATCACTTGGTCTTGCTAACATATTTCTTCCGCCTACGCTTAAATACTTAACATTATTTAAACTTAAAGCATAAAGAGTTGGAAAAATATCTTTATGAGATCCTACACGATCTTTATCATAATAAATATCATCTTGTAAATCCTTAGGAATATAAAGATAAAAAGGTACACTATAAGCAAAAGCTTTTTGGGAATTTAAATCTATACTCATTTCGCGTACTCTATGATCTCCAGTTGCTGCTATAATGACACTATCCTTAAATGGACTTTGTTTTACTTTATCTAGAAATTTTCCAAATTCATTGTTTGCATAAGTATAAGCTTTGATAATGTTATCTTGTTTATCTTTTTCATAAGGAAGCATATTAAGCAAAGTTTGCGGAATGTTTTGTAATTTTGGCAAATCATTTTGCGGAATTTTATAAGGTGGATGATTAGAAATAGTAAGAGCAATTATAAGGGTTTTATGTGGATTTTTTTGAAGTAAGTCATAAACTTTTTTATATAAAAACTCATCAGCTACCCCATAACCATTTTCACTATCTTTTGCTCCATTATACTCTTTCATTAAAATATTTTCATCTATAATCTCATCTACTCCCAAAATACTGAGATAATTTTTAATATTTTGCCAAGATCCATTACCTGCACTTACAAAAATCACCTTATATCCTGCTTTCTTATAAATAGCAATAGGTGTTAAATCCAAATAAGTTTTCTGAAATTTGCTTGTAGAAATATTAGAAAATGGACTTACAAAAAATAAGTTTGCAAAACTTGGTATAGTTCCATTACTAGAACTCAAAAAGCGTTTGAATAAAAAATCTTGCTTAAAATGTTTATCTAATGAACCTAAAAAATTATGTTCTGTATTTGTAAAATCAGCCAAATTAAGCCCAAAACTTTCCATTAAGTTAACAAATACACTAGGATGATTCTTTTCAGCTTTTAGATTTATAGGACTTTGATGCAAATAATCAAAAAGTTTTTCTTTAAGTTCTTGTGCTTTCAAAGGTGTGATAACCTTCAAAGCCGCTTCTTCTTTATATTGTTTTAAAGCCCAAGAAAATGCCATAATTGGATTTAACATTGTATCATTTACAACACTATACTCACTAAAAGAATAATTTTGTACATTTATAGCCACATGCTTAAAGGGGCCCCTTAAGGCTATAACATAAACAATAATTAATATTAAATTTAAAGCTATCAAGGGAAATAATCTTAAATTAACAGGTTTTAGCTTTAAATTTAATATTTTCAAATTTAAAAAAAATACAAAGACTCCAAAAATCAACATTAAAGCTAAAATTTTTAAAATTGGATAATCATGATAAATAATACTTAAAATAGTTTTTGCATTATCATCTTTTAGAGTAAACATAAAAATATCAAATTTAGTCTTGTAAATTTCGTAATAATAGTATTTTGCATAAGAAAATCCTATACAAAGACAAGAAAGAACAATTATGTAAATGCTTGAAAAAATGAAATAAAAATTTTTACTATATATTACTAATTTATTATTTATTTTTATATTAGAAAAAATTAAACTTAAAAAACCACAAAGCAAGAATGGTAAAAACGCTGCACTTAAAAATCTTATATCATGAAAAACACCCAAAAGATACATTAAAAAGATTTCATTTTTATCATCAATTAAACCAGTAGGGATAAAAGAATTTTGCATTAAAATACGATTAATGGTAAAAATTACTATAAATAATACACTAAAAATAAAAATTTGAAGTAAAATTTTTCTCATGTTCACCTTCTTTAAAAATTCTTAAGAATTTTATCAAAAGCCCAAAGTTTTCTTGCCTCATCGCTTTTTTTAGGCTCTATGATAAGCATTTCTTCTTCAGAACCTAATTTACTTTCTATCTCACCAAAAGCATTAATAAACAAAGTATCGCCGTAAAAATTCCATTCATCTTTTGTTTTGCCTATGCGATTTACTCTTAAAATGCTTGTAGAATTTAAAAAAGCTCTTGTTTTTAAAAGTTCTTCCCATCTTTGTTTGCTTTCAAAGGTGCAAGCACTAGGAACGATAACCAAATCAATTTTTTTCGCCATAATCTGCTGCCAAAAGATATCAAAATGGGTCTCAAAACCAAAAAGTAAGGCATATTTTAATTTTTCATAATTAAAAGTAAAAATTTTTAACTCTGATGGAGTTTTGTTGCTGAAAAATTTTTCTTCATTCCAATGTTCATAAGGCATTAAAATTTGCTGTTCATAACTTTTAACACCATTTGGAGTAACTTTTAAGCAAAGTTTTTTATAACTTTTAGCTTCAACGCTTACATAAGGAGCGATGATTTCTAATTCATATTTTTTAGCAAGTTTAATCAAGCTTTCTTTTTTAGCTTCGCTTTGTTCTTTTATCATATTTTTTGGCATATGCAAAAGTTCTGTAAAAAAACTATTGATCACATATTCTCCCAAAACTACTAAATTTGCCCCATTGTCTTTTGAAGCTTTGAGATAATAATCAAGCCTTGATTCACTTAAAGCTAAAGTTGGAAACTGTAAAGCTGCTATTTTACTCATCGATTTGCTCCACTTCTAATTTTGCTTTTTCAAGCTCAAGTCTTGCTTTTTTGATACTCTCTAAACCTTCTTTATAAATTTTTACACTTTCATCTAAGGCAAGCTCTTGATTGTTTAATTTTTCCAAAGATTCATTAGCGTGTTTTAAATTTTCTTCAAAACTCATTGATGATTAACCTTGTAGTTTGGTGCTTCATGAGTGATAGTAACATCATGCACATGACTTTCTTTAAGCCCTGCAGTAGTAATTTCAACAAATTCAGCTCTTTTTTGAAAATCTTCTATATCTTTAGCCCCAACATAACCCATAGAAGAACGCAAACCTCCTAAAAGTTGGTGCACCACGCTTCTTATACTTCCCACATAAGGAACACGCCCTTCTATACCTTCAGGAACGAGTTTATCTTGAGCAGTACCTTGCTGAAAATATCTGTCTGAACTTCCCTTTTGCATAGCCCCAAGTGAGCCCATACCACGATAAGACTTATATTGTCTTCCTTGATAAGTAAAAAGCTCTCCTGGACTTTCATCTGTTCCAGCTAAAAGCGATCCTATCATAACAGAACTCGCACCTACAGCTAAAGCTTTTGCAATATCACCTGAATATTTAATCCCGCCATCGGCTATCACAGGAACGCCAAATTTATTTGCTTCTTCCACACATTCATCAATGGCTGAAATTTGAGGTACACCCACACCTGAAACAATACGCGTAGTACAAATACTTCCTGGCCCAATACCTACTTTAACCGCATCTACCCCTGCTTCGCAAAGTGCTTTTGCTGCGGCTGCAGTAGCAATATTTCCTGCGATAAGATCTAAATTTGGATATTTAGCTTTAATTGCTTTTACTGTATCAATAATACCCTTAGAATGTCCATGCGCAGAATCAAGCACAACAACATCAACGCCTGCCTCAACTAAAGCATCCACACGATCCATTTGCCCTACTCCTATAGCCGCACCCACACGCAATCTTCCAAAACCATCTTTATTGGCATCAGGATATTCTTTGCGTTTTTTAAGATCTTTTATAGTGATAAGTCCTTCCAAGCGTCCTTGTTCATCAACTATAGGAAGTTTTTCTACTTTGTTGGTGCTAAAAATTTTTTCCGCATCGTCTAGAGTGCAACCTTTTGGAGCAGTGATTAAAGGCATTTTAGTCATAACATTTTCAACCAAATTTGAAAAATCACTCTCAAATCTTAAATCACGATTGGTAAGTATGCCTATTAGTTTCTTATCTTCATCTATTACAGGAACACCTGAAATTCTATACTCTGCCATGATTTCTAAAGCCTCTGCAACACTTGCTTTAGGACTTACAAAAATAGGATCGATAATCACTCCGCTTTCGCTTTTTTTCACTCTTTTTACTTCTCTAACTTGTGAAGCTATATCCATATTTTTATGAATTACCCCAAGTCCTCCAAGTCTTGCCATCATGATAGCAGCTCTGTGTTCAGTAACTGTATCCATAGCCGCAGAGATTAAAGGCATATTTAAAGTGATATTTTTTGTTAGTTTAGTGTGAATTTTTACTTCCTTAGGTAGAACTTCAGAATACCCAGGACGCAGTAATACATCTTCAAAAGTTAAAGCTCTTTTTACAATTTTCATCTTTCATCCTTAATTTTTAATCATTTGTTCTAAACTTAAAGCCCCATCTAACAAGGTTTGTTCATCATAAGCTTTGCAAATCAGCTGTGCTGATATATTAAGCCCTTCTTTATCTTTTGCAACAGGCACACTAATACCTCCAAGTCCTGCTAAATTTACAGAGATAGTATAAACATCTTCTAAATAAGTTTGTATAGGGCTTTTTTGAGTATCAAATTTAAAAGCCGTTGTAGGAGTTACAGGCATAAAAATAAGATCACAATCTTGCAAAATTTCTTCATATTTTGCCTTGATAAAAGCTCTAGCTTTTTGTGCTTTGATATAATACGCATCATAATATCCACTACTTAAAACAAAAGTTCCTAACAAAATTCTTCTTTTTACTTCTTCGCCAAAACCTTCGCTGCGTGTATTTACATACATTTCTTTTAAATTTTGGATATTTTCAGAACGCTTGCCATAACGCACCCCATCATAACGACTTAAATTTGCACTTGCTTCAGCTGTTGCGATGATATAATACGCTGCGATATCAAACTTAGAATCAAGCAAATTTTTATATACAATCTCATGTCCATTAGCTTTTAACATATCTATGGTTTTTAAAAGTGCGTTTTTTACTTCGCTATCTGCATCATTGACATAATTTTCAATCACTGCGATTTTTAATTTTTTATTTGCATTTAAATTTGAAGCGGTTTTGATAAACTCGATATTTGCACTCGTGCTATCCATTTTATCATATCCTGCGATCGCATCATATAAAATTGCCGCATCTTCTACATTTTGCGTTAAAACTCCGATTTGATCCAAACTTGAAGAATAAGAAGCCAAACCATAGCGACTTACTCTTCCATAACTCGGTTTAAATCCTACACAACCACAAAAAGCCGCAGGTTGGCGCACAGATCCACCTGTATCAGAACCTAAACTTGCTAAAGCCAAGCCACCCGCTACCGCAGCAGCACTTCCACCACTTGACCCACCTGGAACACGCTCAAAATTTAAAGGATTTAAAGTTTTTCCATAACAAGAACTCGCTGTTGAACTTCCCATAGCAAATTCATCCATATTGCAACGCCCAAAAGGAGAAAAACCGTTAGCCTTTAAATTAACAATCGCACTTGCATCATAAGGAGCGATATAACCTTGTAAAATCTTACTCGCACTAGTAAGCTCCCAGCCCTTTACACTGATATTATCTTTTATAGCTACAGGCACACCTTCACCTGAAACACTTAAGTCCTTATCTAAAAATTGTTCGATATAAGCACCTATTTTTTTTTCTTTTTTTGCTTTTTCATTGAGTTCTTTTTTTAAATTTTCAAGTTCTTCTTTGGAGTATTTTAAAGCTTCTTTTAAAGTTATCATTTATTTTCCTTTGTTTTTTTGATCAAAAATACTGCTAAAGCACTAAAAGCCAAAACCACCGCTATAGTTGCAATGATAATACTATTTGGAATAGGATTTTCTAACATTAAACCCCTTTTAAAACTTCTTCACATCTTAAACAAGGTGTTTCTTCATCTTTACTTTGAAGTTTCCAACATCTTGGGCATTTACAAAGTGAAGCTTTGGTGATTTTAAATTTCTCATTCTCTACTTCAAATTCAGCCAAAATTTCTTCATTTTCATTACTGATTTGACTTACCATAAACCAATCGGCTAATTCCTCATTTGGGAATTTATTAAAACTAATGTTTAAATTTAATTCCAAGGTGGATTTAATGATTTTATCTTTTTTAAGCATATCAATTTGTTCAAAAAATTTCTCTCTAGCACTCATTAAAAATGTATCATCTATACCAAAATCATAATCAAAATCCTGAGTTAAACTCAAATCAAATACATCTTTTGCATCGCCTTTGATTAAAACATTAGCATGTTCTAAAGCCTCATCTACACTATAGCTTAAATTTGGAGCAAGTAAATTTAAAAGTTCTTTTGCTATCAAAGCCATAGCCACTTGAGCAGATTTTCTTCTTTGGGCATTTTCACTATCGCAATAAAGCCTATCTTTACTGATATCAAGATAAATCCCACTTAAATCCGCACTTAAAAAATTTAAAAGCAAACTAAAACCTTTAGCAAATTCATAAGCAAAAAATGCTTCTTTACTTGCTTTAAAAACTTTGGTTGCACGACTTAATATCCATTTATCAATAAAACTAAATTCTTTAACTTCTAAATCTTTTAAATCATTGGTATTAGCAAGTAAAAATCTTATAGTGTTTCTTATTTTGCGGTATTGTTCGCCCACTTGTTTTAAGATATTGTCTGAAATTTTTAAATCACTTGAATAATCACTTAAAAGTATCCAAAGTCTTAAAATTTCAACTCCATAGGTTTTTGCTACATATTCAGGAGCGATCACGTTGCCTTTAGATTTAGACATTTTTTGCCCTTTTTCATCGGTGGTAAAACCATGAGTTAAAATGCTTTCATAAGGTGCGCTTTCATTGATCGCTGTACCTACAAGCAAAGAGCTTTGAAACCAACCCCGATGCTGATCGCTTCCTTCTAAATACATACTTGCTCTTTTTTCTCCTGCGTCATAAAGTCCGCTATTTAAAACTGCATTAAAAGTACTTCCGCTATCAAACCAAACATCTAAAATATCATATACTTTTTCTAAATTTTCAGCTTTGTATTTTGAATTTGTAGGAATTAAATCTTTGATTTCAAACTCCCACCACGCATCAGCACCGTGTTTTTCAAAAATAGCTGCTACAAAGTCAAAAAGTTCATCATCAAAAATCACTTCTTTAGTGTTTTTATCTCTAAAAAAGGCTATAGGCGTTCCCCAGTCCCTTTGTCTTGAAATACACCAATCTGGGCGATTTTCCACCATAGAACCTATTCTTTTTACCCCACTTTGCGGATAAAAGGTTGTTTTTAAAAGTTGTTCTTTTGCACACTCTCTTAAAGTTTTTCCTTGAAGTTTTGGTTCATCCATTAAAATAAACCATTGTTTAGTAGCTCTATAAATCACAGGCTTATGCGTTCTCCAACAAAATGGATAAGAGTGTATAAATTTAGAAGAATGTAAAAGTTTTTCGCCTAAAAGTTCTAAAATTTTTTCATTGGCCTTAAAAATATGAAGACCTATAAACTCTTCAAGCAAATGAGAAGGCAAAAGCCCTTTAGCTCTTAAAGTTTCATCATAACATCCACTATCATCAACAGGCATTAAAACTTCAATACCGTATTTCAAACAAGCATAGTAATCATCTTCGCCATGTCCTGGTGCAGTATGTACAAGTCCACTTCCACCATCCATCAATACATGCTCGCCCATAATTAAAACAGATTTTCTTCCATTTAAAGGATTGATAGCTTCAAGTTTTTCAAATTCTTTTGCGTTGAGTTCTTTTTGAATTTCTCCACTTGTAAGTCCTTTTTCTACCATGCTTTTAAGCAAAGCACTTGCAAAAATCAAACCTTCTTTAGTGATCACATAATTTTCGTTAGGATTTAAGGCTATAGCTTGATTAGCCACCAAAGTCCAAGGCGTAGTTGTCCATATCACTGCGCTTGCTTTTGAAACGCCTAATTTTTCGCAAGCTTTTACATCTAAATCAAAAGCCACAAAGATAGAATAATCTTCTTTATCTTGATACTCTACTTCAGCTTCCGCTAAAGCTGACTTTGCCGCCCAACTCCAAAAAACAGGTTTAGAACGCTCACAAAGTAAGCCTTTTTTAGCAATCTCACATAAAGTTCTATAAATCGCTGCTTCAAACTCAAATTTCATAGTCAAATAAGGCTTATCCCAATCCGCAATAATGCCTAAATTTTTAAATTCTTCTCTTTGGATATCTACAAATTCACTCGCATGTTGTCTGCAAAACTCACGAATTTCTTTCTTGCTTAAGCTTTTTTTCTTTTCTCCAAGCTTTACTTCTACTTGTTGTTCTATAGGTAAACCATGACAATCCCACCCTGGAGTAAAACGCACACTCTCACCTTTAAAATAATGCGTTTTGATAATAGTTTCTTTTAAAATTTTATTTAAAGCATGTCCTATATGAATATGTCCGTTAGCATAAGGGGGGCCATCGTGCAAGGTAAAACTTTTTTTCGCATTTTTGCGATTTTCTTTCATTTTTTCATAAGCATAATTTTGCTCAAACCATTTTTTAAATCTTTGCGGTTCAAGTTCCGCTAAATTCGCCCGCATAGCAAAAGTAGTGCTGGGCAAAAGTAGAGTTTCTTTGTAGTCCATTTTTTCCACCTAATTTTTAATAATCTTAAATTCTACTCAAATTAGCTTTAATTTCTACTTTGTTTTTGGCTATAATTATAAGAAAAAAAGGAAAATTTATGAAACATTTGCTTTATCTTATAGGAGATGAGCTTACTATAAACGAAAAATTCAAAAATTATATTTATAGAACTTATGAAGAAAAATTTAAAGAAATTAACGAAATTCGCATACAAAATAAAACCGATAAAGATTTACCCTTTTTGCTTGAAAATCTCTTAAATCAGTATGATTTTATCACTTTATTTACAAGCCCTTTGCATTATGCGACTGTTGCTAAAATTTTAGCAACTTTAAATGATGATAATCTTATCTTAAAAGATGATACCTTGGTTCCAGATAAAGCAGAATTTAGTAAAAATAGCTTTGTATGTAATTTTTCAAATTCAAAAATTAATGTCGTTAAAATAAATCCAAGCGGAAAATTACCTGATCTTCTTGGGCATATAAAATTAAATTTTGCATATTTTTGCATTTTTGGCATGGATGATGAAAGCGCTATATTACTACTGCAAACCCTAACAAAATCTTATGAGATAAGTATAAAATCAACCAAGCTTTTAGATAATCTTGTGCTTATTAAGGCCACTTGCGCTAATTTTGGAAAACTTGATGGTTTTTTAAATAGCGTAAAAAATCTTTTTGGACAAAAAGTATTTTTAGGTAAAGATCCTATACATTTTATAAGCTCTAAACTTTTAGAAAAAAAATTAAAAATTTCTTTTGCTGAAAGTTGCACAGGCGGACTTTGTGCAAGCACCTTAACCAAAATTTCAGGTGTAAGTGAAATTTTTGAAGGATCTATTGTAAGTTATTCCAACCGCATCAAACACGAATGGCTTGGAATTAGCGAAAGCGTCTTAGAAAATAATGGCGAATACAGTGAACGTTGTGTTTATTTTATGCTAAAAGGTATTTTTAAAACAGCTAATCCTGATTTTGCCTTAGCTATTAGCGGAGTAGTTGGCGAAAAAGATGAGGGAAAAATAAAATCAGGCACTATTTATATAGGTGCAATGTTTAGAGATGGAACTTTTGTCCAAGAAACTCTTTATTTAGATGGGGATCGTGAATTTATGCAAGAACAAGCCGTTTTAGCATCTTTTTGCTTGCTTTTAAAATTAAAACCTGAAATTTTTGAAATTTAAAGGATTTAAAAATGAAAGAAATTAAGCTAAAAGAAGACTTGGAAAAAATTTATCCCTTGATAAAACAATTAAGAAACAATCTATCTTTGAAAGTTTTTTTAGACAAATTCCAACTTGCTACACAAACTCAACATTATAAACTTTTTGCCTATGAAAATGAGGGAAGCTACAAAGCAGCTTGTGGAGTCATGCCCTTTAATCTACTTTATCATAATCATTGTCTTTATATTTGTGATTTTGTCGTAGATGAAACTTTAAGAGGAAAAGGTATAGGTCAAGCTTTTTGAAAAAAATCCAAATTTGGGCAAAAGATCAAGGATATGAAGAATTAGAACTAAGTTCAAGTTTTTTTAGAACACAAGCTCATGAATTTTATATCCAAAAAATGGGTTTTGAAAAATCCGGTTTTGTTTTTAAGAAAAATATCAAACTATAATATTTTTTGATTAAGCTTTGCATTTTATAATTAATATTATTATTTTTGATTTTAAGGAATAAAATGAATTTTAAAGAACTAATTTCAAAACGCAGAGCTTGTAAACTTTTTAATGATAAAAAAATCAATGAAAAGGATTTGCATTGTATCTTAGAAAGTGGAGTCTTAGCCCCGAGCTCACATGGATTTGAGCCTTGGAAATTTGTAGTATTAGAACAAAAAGAACACAATCTTAAACTCTCAACCCTATGTTACAATCAACAAAATGTAGCAAGTGCGAGTCATAATATTATTTTTCTAGCAAGAAAAGATCTTCAAAGCAAAGATGAATTTGCACAAAAACAAGTGCGTCGTTTCTCAGGTTCTAGCGAAGAAAATTTTCAAAAAATTTTAGAAATTTACACCCATAAAACCAATGCAATGAATGATGATGAACTCTATCATTACGCACAACTTCAATGCTATCTTGCTATGATGCAAATGTCGCTAGCTGCAATGAGCTTAGGTATTGATTCTTGTATGATAGGTGGCTTTGAAAAAACTAAGGTTGATGATTTTCTTCATTTAACTTATCCTTTTGAAACTGCTGTAATTTTATCCTTAGGATATAAAGCCCACGAACCAAAATATTCTACTCAACGCTTAAATTTTAATGAAGTCGTCGAATTTTACAAGGAAAAATAATGAAAAAAGAACTTGAAATTTTTAGCACAAGATATTCTTGTAGAAATTTTAAAAATGAAAAACTCAAAAAAGAGGATTTAAATTCTATTTTAGAAATAGCAAGATTAAGTCCCAGTTCCTTAGGACTGGAACCTTGGAAATTTATAGTAGTGCAAGATGAGAAAAGAAAAGAAGAGCTTTCTAAAATTTGCAACCAACAAAAACATGTAAAAGATTGCGCTGTATTAATTATCATCATTTCAAGACTTGATTTTTTAGATTATTTTGAAGAAAAACTTAGAAAAAGAGATATGAGTGAAACAGAAATTCAAAAACGCTTAGATACTTATATGCCTTTTTTAAAATCTCTAAATCAAGAACAAAAAATATCTTATGCAAGAGAACAAGCTCATATAGCTCTAGCTAGCATAATTTATAGTGCTAATGCTTTAAATATAGCAAGTTGTACTATAGGTGGTTTTGATAAAGAAAAGCTTGATTCTTATTTATCACTTGATATTCAAAAAGAAAGATCAAGTTTGGTGGTGGCTTTAGGATATTGCAACGATGAAAAAAATCCTCAAAAAAATCGTTTTAGTTTTGATGAAGTTGTAAAATTTATTTAAATTTTGCTTAAAAGCAAAATTTAAATAAAAATAAACTGATTCTTTTTTGTATTTTTACTAAGTCTTTGCTTAAATTTTATACAATTTTGATTATAATTTTACATTTAATTTCACAAGGCTTGTTATGAATTTACCCAATATCTTGGCGGTTTTTAGAATGGTTTTAGCGCCTTTGCTATTTTTTTTATTAATTCATCATTTTGAAAATATTCATCAAAGTTGGATTAACTATTTTGCTACTTTAACTTTTTCATTAGCAGCTTTGAGTGATTTTTTTGATGGATACATTGCAAGAACTTGGAAACAAACTACAAAACTGGGCGGAATCTTAGATCCATTAGCCGATAAAATGCTTGTTTTAGCAGCTTTTTTAGGGCTTTTGCTTACAGGAAAAGCTAATGAATGGGTAATTTATATTATACTAGTAAGGGAATTTTTTATCACGGGTTTTAGAGTTGTAATGATCAGTGAAAATTTAAATGTCAATGCTTCTTTTGCAGGCAAACTTAAAACCGCTTTTCAAATGACTGCGATAGGATTTTTAATCATGGAGTGGATAGGCGGAGAAATTCTACTTTACATAGCTTTGATTTTAACTCTTTATTCTGGATTTGAATACATCTATACTTATATAAAAGCTCAAAAAAAAGGAGAAAAATGAGATCTTTATTATTTTTAATTGTTATTTTGATTTTGGGAATTAAATTTTATTCTATTGAATTTTTAGCAACTGTTTTAGTCATCTCATTTTTAATTTTCTTTCACGAATTAGGACATTTTTTGGCTGCAAGATCTTTGGGTGTAAAAGTTGAAGTTTTTAGTATAGGATTTGGAAAAAGTCTTATAGAGCGTGAATTTAAAGGCACAAACTATCGCTTAAGCACTTTACCACTTGGAGGATATGTTAAACTTAAAGGACAAGATGATATGCGTCCTGGTTTTGAAAATCTAGACAAAGATAGCTATAGCATTTTAAGCCCCTTAAAAAAGATTTATATTCTTTTCGCTGGACCATTTTTCAACCTGATTTTAGCTTTTTTTCTTTATATTATCATAGGAAATTTAGGCTTAGAAAAACTTGCTCCACAAATAGGAAACATAGCGCCAAACTCTGCTGCACAAGACATAGGACTTCAAAAAAATGATACTATCTTAGAAATCAACGGTGTAAAAATTCAAAGCTTTGATGAAATTTCAAAACATTTAAGTTTAGAGCCTTTGAAAATATTAATCAATAGAGAAGGAAAAAATTTAGAATTTATTTTAACTCCAAAAATAGGACAAGGATATAATGACTTTGGGCAAATTATTGAAAAACCTCAACTTGGAATCGGTCCAAATGGTACAAGCACTCTTGTAAAACATCAAGGTTTAGAAAGTTTTAAATATGCCGCACAAGAAAGTTTTCAAGCTTCTACACTCATCATCAAGGGTATAGTAAAACTCATAAGTGGTGAAGTTGAAGCAAAAAATTTAGGTGGTATTATCACCATGACTGAAATTACCTCAAAGGCTGCACAAAATAGCTTTACTTTACTTTTATTTATCACTGCTTTAATTTCTATAAATTTAGGCATTTTAAATCTTTTGCCTATTCCTATGCTTGATGGAGGACATATACTTTTTAATATTTATGAAATGATTTTTAGACGCAAGGTTCCACAGCGTGCTTTTGAATATCTAAGTTATGCAGGCATGGCAATACTTTTAAGCTTGATGCTCTTTGCAACTTATAACGATATATCAAGGATTGCAGGTGAATAAAAAATTTTCCTACCCTATTCCAAATTTTACTGATAGAAGAAAAAGTATCATCTTTTGGCGCTATTTACGTTTTCAAGCAAGAAAAATTCTATATTTTCCTCAAGTAAGGCTTCTAGAAAAAACGCTTAATGAAGAAAAAAATAAACATTTAAAAGACTTTTTCTCTCAAAGACCCTATGCTTGCTACAATGCTATAAGAAGATTTTGCGATAAAAGTTTTAAAGCAAATGAACGCGTTAAAACACTTATTTATGATGTTGATAAGGGACTTACTTGTTTTAAATTTCTTCCCGAAGAACAAATGATTTTTTCTTTTGATGAAGATTTTGAGCTTTTTTTAGGATATAACCATAATGTTTACGAAGAAGGTTTTTGGGCTTTTTCTTTAAAATTTAAAAAATACACTATTTCACAATGTAATTTTTGCTTTACTTTAGAAAATAATCTTCTACTTTCTTGCATACAAGGATATAAATACAAAGATTTTAATATTTTAGAAATTAATAAAATTTTAACTAAAAAATGTCATGGTTTGCGCCCTGTTGCTTTACTTATAGAATGCTCTAAGATGCTTTGTGAAATTTTAAAACTTCAAGCTACTTTAGGTGTACATGAAAAAAATCAAATCCGTTCTCAAAAAGGAAAAGAAAAAGGCTATTTTGTAGATTATCAAAAAATTTGGCTAGAAAATGGTGGAGAATTAATAAAAATCGATAAACACAAATACTACAAGCTCCACCACTCGCAAAAAAACCTAGAAGAAATCCCTTCACAAAAACGCTCCATGTATAAAAAACGTTTTGCCATGCTTGAAAATATTAAACAAAATTTATTCCAAATTTTATCTAAATAATACTTTTTAAATATTCTACACTTTTCTCACAACCTTTTTTTTGAAGTTTTAAAAGCCTCTCTAAGCATTCTTGAGATACTTCTTGAGGATAATAATACTGCATAGCTTTTAAATCTTCAAACAAAAATTTTTCTATCTTAAAAGCCCCTTTACCTAATTCTTTAACCCCGCCTGTTCCTTTTTCTCTTTTAAAAGTCGCACAATAAGGATAACATTGCTCTACATTAACACGGTCAAGTCCTTCTTTTTTAAGAATTTCTACACAAGTTTTAATGTCTAAATTTCCTTCTCTCAAAGGAACGCCGCAAACATATTCTACATCCTCTTCAATGAAAACTATATGATCCTTACAATGCGTGCTAAAAGTATATTTAGCCATGTCTTTGCAAGCTTTTATAGGATCTTCATAGGCCATCATAGAATTTCCAAAATCATATAAAAATCCTATTTTAGGATGATTGATCAATTTCAACAAATCAAGCAAATCCTCTGAAGTTTGATACTCATGATTTTCTATAGCAAGTTTTAAATCATATTTTTCCAAAATCGGTATCAAAGCTTTTATTTCATCCTTTGTAGCTAAAAAATCTTCTTTATCGAATCTAGTAGTAATTTTAGAATCATCATAAGCCCCATCGCTAGCATGTTTAACCTTTTTATTTTTATCGGTTAAGGGCACATAAGAGCGTATAATTTTAGCGCCTAAAATAGAAGCTACTTTAGCAATTTTTTCAAATTTATCCCTATTAAAACCCTTAGAGTCAATCTCACAATACATATTGTATTCATCCAATTTGGCTTTAATTTTTTTAAGATGATTTTCGTCATCGCTTCCTAAGCATCCCCATTCTTCATCCAAACCAAAATCTTTAATGATATTTATAATCACACCCTCACAGCTCAAATTTTTAGCAAAATCGATATAAGAAAATATATCCATCCTGCCATTTTGAAACCATAAATGCATGCTTTCAGTTTCTAAACCTATTTTCATGATACCACTCCTTTTAATGCTTTTTTTCTAGCTATCATCTTAAGTAAAATCGTAGTTACAATCACACCACAAATAGCAAAAATCCCCATTAACGCAAAAACAATTTGATAGCCTAATAAACCTTTAAAACGATCATCATAAAACCATAAAGCGCAAAACAAAAAAGTTGTGGAGAATAACCAAAAATACAAGCTATACTCATAGCAGCTCCACTAATTTCTCTAGGTACTTCTATCTCATCCACAGGTGCAAAAAATGTCGCACGCATAGTAAAAATAAGAGCGGCAAAACCTAAGGTTAAACTCATACCAAAATAAATATTTAATTTCTCATGAGGCATAAAAACAAAAATTAATATGGCCAAGGCTCCTAAAATCAAAGCAAAACGCAAATATCTTGTTGAAGATTTAAAGGTTTTATCTGCTAAATATCCCCCAATTGGCCCACCTACTAATTTTAAAGTATATTGATTGATAATACCATAAGCACCGACCAAAGCCACAGGCATACCATAAATATCTTTTAAAAATGGAATAAAATAAGTCAAACCACAATACACAGAATAAATAGTAAAAATGGTCAAAGATACCACCCAAATTTCAGGAGTTTTAATCGCTTTGATAACTCCATTCCAAGCGGCTTTGTTTTTACTGATTTCATTTCCTTGCTCATCTTGGGTATTAATTTTGTCATCTTCAAGTAGAAAATATGCCAAAATACCTGCTATAATCACACAAGCGCTATAAAATAATATAGCAGCCTTAAGTCCACCTGCGCCAGACCCTAAAAGTAAAAAATTCCCAAAGCACTAAAAGCAACTATAGTATCTATAACACCACGTCCTGCTTCTAAAAATCCAAAAAGTCTTCCTTGTTGAGTAGAATCTCCAAGCAAGCGAATGGCTTTAAGCAAAACAGGCCAATACACAACTTCTCCAAATAAAGAAAGCAAACCTCAAGCTATTAAAATTCCATAAAAAGAAGGAAAAGTAGAAATATAAATTCCAACCAAACCCACACAAACCAATGAAAAAGGAATGAGTATTTTTTTAGAAAATCTATCTGCTATATAAATGGATGCAAAATTTCCCACCGTTTGCACTATGCCATAAACTGAGAGCGCGAGTCCAATTTGTGTATTGCTAAGATTCATAAATTCTTGCATAGGCACATAAAAGGCATCTTTTAAAGAGGAAAGTTTAAAAACAGTTCCTCCGCCAATAACTAAAACGATAAAAGTAAACCAACGAATAGGTTTCGTACTATTCATATCCACCCTCCTTTTTTAACAATTCGCAACTTAAATTAATTATATCACGGATTAAGATAAAAGGTTAAAATTTCACCTTTAAATTATAAACAGATAATTACAAAAAGTTACAACACTTATTGAAGTATAAATTAAGTATATTTTGATATAATTTAGTCTTGCTTTATGCAAAATCCTTGCTCATGAAAATGGGCTTTAATATCCATAAGGAGAAAAGATGAAACATTATGAGGTTTTATTTATCTTAAAACCAACACTTACCGAAGAGGAAGTGAATGCGAAGTTGGAATTCGTTAAAGAAGTCCTAACCAAAAATGGTGCAGAAATTGAAACTGTTGTTCCAATGGGCACTAGAAAATTAGCGTATAAAATCAAAAAATACGAAAGAGGAACTTATTTTGTGATTTATTTCAAAGCTCCTACAAACTTGATCGCTGAGCTTGAAAGGGTGTTAAGAATCACTGAAGAAGTAATAAGATTTTTAATCGTAAAATATGAAAACAAAAAAGAAATTGCAGCTTGGGAAAAACTAAGCCACGGGATTAAGCAATCTAAAAAAGAAATCAAACCTTTAGATGCTCCTGAAATTCAATAAGGAAAAAGATGTTTAACAAAGTTGTTTTGGTTGGAAATCTTACACGTGATATAGAAATGCGTTATGCACAAAGCGGTAGTGCTATTGGGGCTTCTGCTATCGCAGTAACAAGAAGATTTACCACAAATGGAGAAAAAAGAGAGGAAACTTGCTTTATTGATATAAGCTTTTATGGTCGCACCGCAGAAGTTGCAAACCAATACCTTACAAAAGGTTCAAAAGTACTCATAGAAGGACGTTTGAGATTTGAACAATGGAGTGATCAAAATGGACAAAATCGCTCTAAGCATAGCATTCAAGTTGAAAATATGGAAATGCTTGGCGGCAATTCCAATGCTCCACAACAAGGTGGAATTGGCAATAATAGCTTTTCAAACAACAATTATAGTGGAAACTATGAAAATCAAAGCTATGATCCTTATATGAGTGAAAATCAAAATTTTAATAAAGCAAAAGCAAACCCTGCTCCACAAAGAAACCAAAACCCACAACACGAAGAAAAATTAAAAGAAATTGATATCGATGCTTATGATAGCGATGATACTAATTTACCATTTTAAAGGATAAACTATGGCAGAAAAAAGAAAATACTCTCGTAAATATTGCAAATACACTGAAGCAAAAGTTGAATTTATTGATTATAAAGATACAGCAATGTTAAAACATGCTTTATCTGAAAGATTTAAAATCATGCCACGCCGTTTAACAGGTACAAGCAAAAAATACCAAGAAATGGTAGAAGTTGCAATCAAACGTGCAAGACATGTAGCTCTTATCCCTTATATAGTGGATAGAAAAGAAGTAATCAATAATCCTTTTGAAGGACTATAATCTTTTAAAAGCAAACTTGTAAAAAGTTTGCTTTCTTATACATTTATTCTCAAAATAAAATTAAACCAAAGTATATTCTAAAACATCACTAAAAGTATCAACAGCAATGATTTCCATATTGTCTCTAACCTCACTAGGAATATCTTTTAAATCCCTTTCGTAATTTTTTCTTGGGATTAAAGCTGTTTTTATATCTGCTTTATAAGCTGCAATTAATTTTTCTTTTAATCCGCCTATTGGTAAAACTTTTCCTTTTAAATCTATTTCACCTGTCATTGCAACATCTGCTTTAACCTTTTTATCACTAAAAATAGAAGCAATGGCTATGCTTATCGTAATGCCTGCGCTTGGGCCATCTTTTGGAGTAGCTCCATCTGGCACATGTATATGAATATTATAACTATCATAAACATTAACTTTAGGATCGATAATTATTTTTTTAGGTATTTTTATTTTTCCTTCATCGATTAAAACTTTTATCATGCTAAAAGCAATTCTAGCTGATTCTTTCATTACATCACCCAAACTTCCCGTGAGCGTTAATTCTCCTTTACCTTTAATTTTTACAGCCTCTACTTTTAAAACATCTCCACCTACACTTGTCCAAGCCAAACCATTAACCTGACCTACTTGATTTTCTCCATTATTTTTTTCTATTTCAAAAACTTTTTTATCTAAAAATTCATTCAAATTTTTTGTATTAATAATGACTTTTTTAATATTTTCTAAAAGTAGTTTTTTAGCACTCTTACGACACAACTCTGCCACTTTGCGACGCAAATTTCTGACTCCTGATTCACGAGTATAATCACTAATGATTAACTCTATAGTTTCATCATCAATAGATAATTCATTGGATTTTAAGCCATGTTTTTTAAGCTCATCTGGAATTAAATATTTTTTCATTATATGAAATTTTTCACTTGGAGTATAAGAGCTAAGTTCTATAAATTCCATTCTATCTCTTAAAGGTGCAGGAATATTGCTAATATCATTTGCCGTTGCTATAAAAATGACTTTACTTAAATCAATATTAAAATTTAAATAATAATCCCTAAATTTAGAATTTTGCTCTGGATCTAAAATTTCTAAAAGCACCGCACTTGGATCGCCTCTAAAACTGCGATTTAATTTATCAATTTCATCCAATACAATTACAGGATTAATTTGTTTTGCCTCTATGAGTCCTTGGGTAATACGTCCAGGCATAGCGCCTATATAAGTTCTACGATGACCACGTAGCTCATTAACATCTTCAAGTCCGCCTAAGGCTATGCGAATAAGCTCTCTTTTTAAAGCTTTTGAAACAGAATTTGCCAGTGAAGTTTTACCCACGCCAGGAGGTCCATAAAGACAAAGTATAACTTTAGCACCATCTTTTTCTGCTATTTTTCTTTTTTCTAAAAGTTCCCTAACTGCAAAATATTCTTCTATGCGTTCTTTTGGTTTATTTAATGCATAATGATCATGGTTGAGCTGTTTTGAAACTTCTTTAATATCAAGTTTTTTCTTAGAAATTTTTTCAAAAGGAATATCTAATGCTGTTTCTATGTAAGTTTGAATCATCGATGCTTCGGAATTATCTTGATGAATGCGTTCGAATTTTTCAATTTGTTTTTTGATTTCTTTATAAGCATCTTCGTGCATAAATTTCTTCTTTAATTCCAGACGCTTTTGATACTCTCTAACCTCATCTTCTTTTTGTGTGTCAGAACCAAGCTCTTTTTGAATTTGTCTTAATTGTTCTTTTAAAAAATATTCTTTATTTACCTTATCAATACGAGAATGTACTTTATTTTTAATTTCTTTTTGAATTTTATTGGCTTCTATTTCTTGGGCAATTAAATCTATTAATTTTACTAATTTTTGCTCAAGATCTGTTAAAACAAAAAACTCATAAGCAACTTGTTTTTTAATACGCACAGTATTTAAAATCAAATCACAAATCCTAGACGCATCAAAACCTTCTTCAATTGTTCTTAAAAGATCCGGAGAAAAATAATGACTAATATTTGCCAAATTTTTTACCTTCTCTTTTAAAACTTCAAGAAGCGCTTCTTTTTTAGTTCCTTCTAAAAAGTCTTCTTTTATAAGTTCTATCTTGGCTTCTAAAGGTTTATTAGAAATTTGCTCTATAATTTTACCCTTAGCATATCCTTGAAAAAGTATTTTCACCCTTCCATCAGGTAAAGGAACTTTTCGCATGATAGTCCCAATCACTCCACAATTATAAATTTCATCAAAATTTCTTCCATTTTCCAACCTTGAAGGCGCAACAAAAAGCATACTATCATTTTTAATCGCAAGATCTAAAGCTTTCATATTGGATGAATCATTAATAAAAATAGGAGTTATCATAAAAGGATATAAAAATAATTCATCTTCAACCAATACTGGTAAATTTGCTGGATAATTTTGTATCTCTTCAATCTGCATTTATTTTCCTTGTTTATTAAAATCTTTCAAATATACTTCTATACCAAGGAAGCTCAGGTTTGATAATACTTTGCTGATAAAATTCACTTTCTTGAAGTCTTTGTTTATAAATTTGTGCACTTTCATCATGTCCTATGCGCTGGTATAGATTTTCTATAGTACTATTAAGATAAAAAACCGCTAAATTAAATTTTGTAAGCATTGTCTGAACCAAAGGTTCATATTCTGTATAAGGATAATCTTTCAAAAAAGTATCTATTTCTTTTTGGCTTTCAAGCATTAAAGCCTGATTACGATTTGGCACTGCAAATGCATCAAATTTTGCTTTAATTTTAAGATAGCGAATATAATCAGCATTGCGTGAATTTCCAAATTTTTTATTATATTCATCTAAATAAAATTCAGCTAACTTATATTCCTCTTCATCCATATGAGCTTGTGCTAAAATAATTAAAGTAGTTTCCAATAAAGGATCGGCAATGTGCTCACTTGCCATGCCATTATAATGATCATCGGCTTTTTCCAAATCCTTGTCCTGTAAATCTTTAATAATTTGCTTATACCACTCACTAGCACTAAGATTGTATAAACCTTCATCATTTTTCGTACTACACGCATTAAAAAAAACACTTAAAAAAACCAATAAAAAAATACCTTTTTTCATACTTCACCTTGATTTATATTCTCAAAAATCTATATTTTAACGATTTTATAATTATGTTCTTCTAAAATTATAATAAAATTAATTAAATAATTTAAAATTTTGGAATGATTATTGCTTATTTTATGTTAAAATATTAAACATTATAACTTGAGGAGAAAACATGACCCTAGCTGTTAAATGCCCTATCTTAGGTTTTGAAGAAACCAAAAATATGGAATTTTCAACTATCGATGAAGTATTTGTAAGACTTAAAAGTCTTGATGGTAAAGACTTTTCTTTTGTTTTAATTAATCCTTATTTAATTAGACCTGATTATGAATTTGATATACCAACTTATTATCAAGAGCTTCTTTCTTTAACACCTGAATCTAATATGAAAATTTTTAATATAGTAGCCATAGCAAAAAGCATTGAAGAATCGACAGTGAATTTTCTAGCTCCAGTAGTCATTAATCTTGATAATAATACTATGGTACAAGTGATACTAGATACAGTTAATTATCCGGACTTTTTTCAAGCTGATCAAATTGCTAATTATATTAAAAAATAATGCTCTATATACTTGCAAATGGAGCTATGGCAACAGCCTTAGCCTATGGATTAAAAGATAATTATGAAATTTGTATAGTAGGAAGAAGCATAGAAAAACTTCAAGCCCTCACCAAAGAAGGCTTTAAAACCTTACTTTACAAAGATTTTAACATAGAAGGTAAAGATGTTATTTTAGCATTTAAACCCTATGCTTTAGAAAATATTGCTCATATGCTAAAAGGACAAGCACGTATCTTAATCTCTGTTTTAGCCAATGTTGATTTTGAAAAACTACAAACCATCAAAGCTCAAAATTATGTTAGAATAATGCCTAATACAGCAGCTAAATACAAGGCTTCAACCACACCATATATACTTAAAAACTCTCATTTTGAAAATGAAATTTTAGACATTTTAAAAACTTTTGGCTCGGCTTATAAATTAGATAATGAAATACAAATGAATGCAGCTATGGCGATTAGCGGCTGCGCTCCTGCTTTTTTAGCACTTATAGCAGAAAGTATTGCTAATGCTGGAGTTTATGAAGGTTTGTCAAAAGAACTTAGTCTCAATCTTACGCGCTCTTTATTTAAAAGCTCTAGTACTTTACTAGAACATGAACATCCAGCTATTATCAAAGAAAATATTTGCTCCCCTGGCGGAGTTACAATAAAAGGCATAAAAATACTCGAACAAAAAGGAATTCGCGGAAGTTTTTTTGAAGCCATAAATGCTAGCAGCGCTAAATGAAAAAGGCTTTCATACTTATAGAAAGTATTAGTGCTATAACGATCATATCTTTAATTTTCATTGGTATTTTTTATTACTATACTCAACTTTACAAAAACTATGAAAATTTAAATATTTTTGAAAGACTCTATAAACTTCAAGAAGAATTATATGAAAAGCCCATTTTTAAAACCATCATACTTCAAACTTCAGCCTTAAAACCTATAATTTTACAAGAACAGTTTGTTAATGATGGTATATTTCAATTTCAAAAATTATATTTTCAAGATCAAAATTATAGTGTTTATTTTAAAGAATGAGCAAAGCTTTTACACTTTTTGAACTTACAATATCACTAATACTTTTTACTTTTATAGCTAGCTTACTTTCAAAACCTTTAATGGATTTTTATCATTTAAATTTCACTGCTTTACATACAAACAATCTTATCACTCAAACACATTTAAACTTGCTTAAAATAGAAAAATTAATACAAAATTGTATTAATATTACATTTTCACAAAATACATTAAAATGTCTTTTAAAAGATGAGTTAATTAGCCTAAAAGATAATAAACTTTATCTTATTAACTCTGCTCTTATTTTAGAAAATAATCATACACTTTATTCACCTCATTCTGATTTTAAAACACAACTCCAAAATAGAAAAGATTTATATAATGACAATGAACATATTGGCTATGCTTATAAAATTAATAAGGTTGAAAAAATATTCATCTTAGAAAATGGTATATCTGCAAATTTTACAGGTAGTTTTATTCCTTTGCAAGCTCAATTAGTTATCAAATTGCAAAATGGAGAACTTATATATGAAATAAAGCCAAAATTTAATGAACAATTAAACCAACAAGGATTAATTTCTAAAAACATAAGCTCATTTAACCTGCAAAACAATAAATTAAAAATTTGCCTAAAAAGACAAGCAAAATATTGTCTTGAAAAAAGAATTTTACTATGAAAAAAGCTTATGTTTTAATTTGGACAATTTTTTTAATACTACTAATAAGTCTATGGATGAGCTTGACCTTAAACATATCTAGCTACACTCCAAAAATAATCCAAGATAGTTATTACTACCTTCAAGCTCAAATTTTAAGTCATAATGCAACACAATTTTCTAAATATTTTTTATATCAAGCAAAGCAAGAAAATAAAGAATGTTTAGATAATATATATTTTAATTACACAAAAGCTTTGATTAAAATAAAATATTTTTATCCTATTGTACAATGTGTTAATTTTAAATTTTCCAACTTTAATCCCGATGCAAATTTAAGCAAAGATGGTGTTATTATAGCCCACATTAGCATTGCTTTAAATCGTGATAAAAACGTCAATGATGAAATTTTACTCACAAAAAGCATTATTATTTATCCCAAAGAAAATTTTTGGAATTTAAAAAATTAAACCAAAGTCTTAGCAAGCTTAACACACTCTAAAAGACTTTGATTTTCGCATATATAAAGATTTTTAAAATTTAAAAGCTTCTTTGCTGTGCTTTGTCCTATAACTACAACCTTATCTTCTTCTTTTAAGCTATAAAATTTTAAAAAATTTTCTACACTTAAAGGAGAGGTAAATATAAAAATAGCAGGATGAGTAAGTTTTTTGTCACCTTTTTTAAAAACATTTTCATAAACAATCACTTCATCTAAATCCACACCTACATTTTTAAGATCTAAATTTAAAGTTGAAACAATATTTTTAGCCCTTAAATACAAACATTTTTGCGTTTTTAATTCCTCTTTAAATTCAAGAAAAAGATCTTTTCCATAAGCCTTTGATGGAATTTTAATCTTTTTAAAACCTAAATTTTTAGCGTATTGAGCTGTACTTTGTCCTACAGCGTATAAATTGAGTTTAAAATTTAAAGTGGTTTTTGCATGTTGTAAAGCTTTTAAAGCATTTTTTGAGGTGCAGATTAAAGCATCATATAAACTTAAATCCACACTAAAATCGTAAAAAATAATCTCATTTAAAATAAGATTTTCCACCCCTTTAAAAGGAGTTTCATTTAAAAGGTAAATTTTCATAGATTTTACGCTTTAACTCTTTAGCTGCCAAAAAAGCATCTTTAGCATCCATGATCGCCCTAACCACAGCCACGCCGCTTAAATTTATACCCTTTAACTCATCAAGCACTGCTTTATCAACCCCTCCTATAGCTACAACCCCTATAGGACTTTTATCACAAATTTGGCTTAAAAGCTCAAGGCTTAAAAGCGAACTTTCTTTAGTAGGCGTTGCCTTGATAGCTCCACAACCTAAATAATTTGCTCCTTGTATGAACTCAAGTTGTTCTAGTTTTTTAAGGCTTAAGCCTATGATTTTTTCATCTCCTAAAAGCTTTCTAGCTAGTTTTACTTCTAAATCTTCCTGTCCTAAATGCACCCCATCAGCATCTAAGACTAAAGCTATGTCCACTCTATCGTTAATCAAAAAAGGTATTTTATAAGCCTTGCAAAGTTTTTGTACCTTTAAACCTAGTTTATAAAATTCTCTTGCATTAAGCTCTTTTTCACGAAGTTGTATGATACTTACTCCACCTTTTATAGCATTTTCTAAAGTATTTAAAAAACACTCCTCGCTTTTATTTCCCTGAGAAGCAACTAAATAAAGGCTAAGATCTAATTTATTTTTCATCTAAAAACTTGAAAAAATGATTTGTAGGACCACAACCTTTTCCAAGATTGAGTGAATAATAAATCGCATTTCTTACATATTCTTTAGCCTCACTAACAGCATAAAATAAATCCTTGCCTTTAGCTAAATTACTAGCAATAGCCGAAGAAAGCGTACAACCTGTACCGTGAGTATTTTTAGTTTCTATGCGTTCGCCTTTTAAAATATAAATTTCTTTTCCATCATAAAGCACATCATTGGCATTTTCTTCACTATGTCCGCCTTTAAGTAAAACCGCCTTAGCCCCCAAGCTGCATAAATGTTTAGCTGCTTTTATCATCTGCTCTTTATTAGCGATCTTAAAACCGCATAAAAACTCTGCTTCAGGAATATTAGGCGTAAGAATGTCTGCAAATTTTACTATGGTTTGCTTGAAAAAATCACAATTTTCTTGCGGCATTAAAGCATAGCCATTTTTAGCAAACATTACAGGATCGATCACTACATTTTGAGGTTTAAACTCGCTTAAATTTTTAGCTACACAGCTCATTAATTCACAAGAACCTATCATTCCGATTTTAGTTGCCTTTGGCACTATATCTTCAAATACGGCAAGCATTTGTTCATCTACGCTTTGAGTAGGTATATCGTGTACAGAAATCACCCTTGCGGTATTTTCAGCTACCACACTTAAAACCACACTCATACCAAAAAGATTGTGCGCACTAAAGGTTTTAAGATCGGCTTGTATCCCTGCTCCACCACTACAATCACTCCCTGCTATAGTTAAAACAGGTATAAGTTCACTTCCTTTTGCTTTCATAAATCTTCCTTTAAAATTTTGATCCATTCTTCACCCTTAGGGCTTAATTTTTGTCCTTTAAAACTCTGTTTTGCAAAAGCTACAATCAAAGCATGAAAAATTTGATAAAGTTCGTAAAGTTCGCATTTTCTCCCTAAAATTTTACACAAATTTTCTTGCTCACTCTCTATACCACTTTGAAAAAATTCTCTTAATTCTTCATAATTTTCAAACTCATAGCCTAAGTGAAAAGCCAAACGCAAACTATAATTATCTACAACCAAAATCTCTCTTTTGCAAAGATAATTTAAAATACCATCAACACTTTCAAAACCCAAACCTTTGATATTTAAAAGCCACTCTCTGCTTACATTTGTTTTAAAATTTTCTAAATTTTCATAAGTGTTTATGATACTTTCTACTAAGCCTTTTAAACGCTTGGCTTTGGTATTATAAAATCCGCTAGGCTTAATTAAAGTTGCAAGTTCTAAATTGGATAAAGTATTGATTTGTTCTAAGCTTGCAATATTTTCTTTTTTTAAATTTTCTAAAGCTTTTAAGACATTTTTCCAATTTGTATTTTGAGTTAAAATCACAGAAATTAAAAGCTCAAATTCACTCAATCCTTGATTTTCAAGCCAATCAAAATCATGATAATTTAAATCCAAATTTAAAAGCTTGGTAAAAATTTGTGCTCCAGTCATTTAAAATTCTCCTTAAAAGCCAAATAAAATTGCTTCACAGTACGACCACTTCTACTTGCTCTTAGAGTAGCAAATTCTTTAGCTTTAGCGTGTAAAAGCTCTTTATCACAAGAATAATCTTTAAAATAAAAATCTATCATCTTTAAATACTCTTCTAAATTTCCCTGATAAAAACTTAACCACAAACCAAATCTATCGCTCAAGCTTAATCTTTCTTCAGCAGCCTCGCTTAAATGAAGTTCTGTATGTGCAATTTGAGTATCAAGATTATCAATAATGCTTTCACTTAATAAATGCCTACGATTTAAACTCGCATAAATAATTACATTATTTGGAGCTTTTTCTATGCTTCCCTCAAGTAAAGGTTTTAAAAATTTATAACTATCATCTCCCTTCTCAAAAGAAAAATCATCACAAAAAAGTATAAATTTAAAATTTTCTAATCTGATTTCATCGATGATATCTGCTAAGGCAAATAAATCTTCTTTATTTAATTCGACAAGTCTTAAGCCCTGTTCTTTAAATTCATTAAATATAGCTTTAATTAAACTTGATTTTCCAGTGCTCTTAGATCCCCATAAAAGTGCGTGATTTGCTCCCTTATTTTGAATGAAATTTAAAGTATTTTCATAAAGTGCTTTTTTTTGACTTTCCATAGCTACTAAATCTTTTAAAGTAATAGGATCGATTTCAAAAATAGGCTTTAAATAGTCTTTTCTTGCTCTATAAATTGCTGCATAAGTTTTATTCCAATCCATTTTAAGCCTTTCTTAAATGCATTAAAATTGCCTCTAAAATATCATCATCGTCTTTGCTTTTTGCTTTGATGAGTTCTTTTTCATCATTTAAAGCAGTAAATTGAATATTTTGCTCATAGTTGCTAATACTTTTAAATTTATTTAAAGCTAAAATTTTAATAATAATCAAAGATAAAAATTGCTTAGTATAAACATCAAGTTTTCCAAAGCGATCTTCAATTTCACCTTCGATCTCATAAACCTCATGAACTTGCTCACACTTGCTAAGTCTTCTATAAAGTTCTAATCTTAGGCGATCTTCGCTGATAAGCTCACTATTTAAAAAGGCATTAACATTGAGTTTTAAATCAAGTTTATTTTCTTTTTGATCCACTTCATTTTTACTTAAAGCATTAAGTTCATCTTCTAACATTTTAAGATATAAACTATATCCAATTTGCTCGATATGTCCACTTTGATCTACGCCTAATAAATTTCCACCGCCACGAATTTCAAGATCATGATAAGCCAAAACAGAACCTGCACCTAAAAAAGAATTACTTTCTAAAGAAACTAGACGCTTTAAAGCATCTTTTGTGATAGCATTTTTATCTTCGATTAAAAAATAACAATAACCTTGCTTATCACTTCTTCCTACACGCCCACGCAATTGATGCAAATCAGCCATACCAAAACGATCGCTTTTTTCTACTATGATAGTATTTGCATTAGGTAAATCAATCCCACTTTCTACAATAGAGGTACTTAAAAGCAAATCATATTCTTTGTTTTCAAATTTTAACATTTCTTCTTCTTGCACCTTGGCATCGATTTTAGAATGTAAAATCAAAATACGCAAAGTAGAAAAAAGTTCTAATAAATGTTTTTTACACTGCTCTATACTTGCAATATGATTATGAATATAAAAAATTTGCCCACCACGTCTTAACTCTCTTGCTATAGCTTCTTTTAAAAGTGCGTCATCATTTTCTTTGACAAAAGTTCTTACATCCATTCTATCTTCTGGTGGAGTTTGTAAAACACTATAAGATTTTATAGAACTTAAAGCTTGATTTAAGCTTCTTGGTATAGGGGTTGCTGACATGGATAAAATATGTGAATTTTGAGTGATTTCTTTAAGCTTTTCTTTTTGCTTCACTCCAAATTTATGCTCTTCATCAATAATAACAAGAGCTAAATTTTCACATTCTACACTTAAAAGCGCATGAGTTCCTACAACTACACAAGCTTTATTTTCTTTTAAATTTTGTAAAACTTGTTTTTTTTCTGCACTACTTGTAAAGCGATCCAGTTTAAAAACCTTTATATCAAAAGGATCAAAACGCTTTTTTAAGGTTTTATAATGCTGATGAGAAAGCAAAGTTGTAGGCGCAAATAAAAATGCACAAAATCCACTTTTAACCACTGGATAAATAGCATTCATGGCAACTTCTGTTTTTCCAAAACCCACATCACCGCTTAAAAGCCTATCCATAACTTTTCCACTTTGAAAATCTTGCAAAATTTCATGACAAGCTTTCTCTTGATCGCTTGTATAAATAAAACCTGCACTAGTTATAAAATCAGCTTGTCTATTTAAATCCACTGTAATTTTTTTTGCTTGCACCAAAGATCTTTTAGCCGCCATAATAACAATTTCAGAAGCTATGGCTAAAAGTTTAGTCTTTAATTTTTCTTTAAGTTTAATAAAGCTTGTTTTACCTAGTTTATCTAAGCTTGGAATAGATCCACTCACACCCAAATATTTATCAATCAAATAAAGATTTTCCACTGGTAATAAAAGCTTATCAGAATTTTGATACTCTATAGCAACAAACTCTTTTTTTGCTCCGCTTATCACTATCATCTCAAGACCTAAAAATTTGCCCACTCCATAATCTTCGTGCACTATATAATCCCCATTTTTAAGCTCATCTATAATCAAACTAGCTTTTTTTCTTGTTTTTTGTTTTTCTTTTTGATTTAAAGAAATGATTAGCTCTTCAGGACTAATAAGATTAAGCCTTAAATCACTTTTTACAAAATGGATATTTTGAGTATCTTCAAGCTCCAAAGCTTTAAACAAAGCTTCATTTTTAGCTAAAAGTGTGATTTTTTTATTTTTATGAAATTCAAAAAAATCTTTATTGTAAGAACTTTGCAATTCTTTAAATTTTTTAGCTTGAGGTAAAATTTTTGCATTCACAAAACTTATATCTTTTTCATATTCATTAATATCAAACTTTTCACAAGCTAAAAAATCAAGTTCTAAATAATCAAAAAAATCATCAATACACCAAAATCCTAAAGAATTAATATCATGTATTAAAGTATCGCTTTGAAAATCTTCTAATTTGTCCTTAAAAATTTCATAATTTTCTTTGTCAAAATATTTTAAAAAAGGACAAATTTCAAAATATTCTAGTTCATTAGGAATAGACTTTTGACTTTGCAAATCAAAATATCTTATGCTTTCAATCTCTTCGCCAAAAAGTAAAATTCTAATAGGATTTTCTTCATTGATACAAAAAATATCAATAATATCCGCACGAATTGAAATTTCACCTTTATCCTGAACTATATCTACAAATTCGTATCCCAATCTTGAAATTTCATCTTCAAAACATTTCAAATCAAAATTTTGTTTTTTATCGATATGATAATTTTGTAAATGTTTTTTTGAAGGAAGTTTTTTTAAAACAGTATTTAAAGGAGAAATAAGGATTTTTTTTTCTTCTTCTTTATGATAAGCATTTAAAATCTTGCAAAGATCAAAAAGTTCTTTGGAAAAAGCCCTTAAATCATCTCCAAACTGCGCTCTAAAATCAGGTAAAACAAAGGTTTTTAAACCCTTAAATCGTGAAACTTGAGCAAGTAAATCTGCTTGTTTTTCATCTTTACAAAGCAAAAGTTCACAAATTTTTGGATTTTGTAGGTATTCATAAAATGAAGCTTGCATTATTCTTCGTTGTTATTTTCAATAAGTTTGATAGTATCTTCTTTAATTTTACTAGTTCCATTAAAGCGACCGCCATTTTCTATAGAAATTTTTTGCGTTGAAATATCGCCATTAACAACTCCGCCTGCTAAAATTTCTAAACTATTAGCCTCAAGCTGCCCTTCAAAATACCCATTTACTACAATTTTATCTGCTTGTAATTCACCTTTTAAATTTCCATTTTTTCCGATAACTACAATACTTTCAGAATGAATAATACCACTTAACTCTCCATCAACATGAAGCATAGAAGCAAAATAAAATTTACCCTCAATTCTCGCACCTGAAGAAATTACTGTTGTTTCTGAGCTAGAGCTGGATGTTGGGCTGATACCGCCTTTATTAAAGATTGCCATGGAACTCTCCTTTCTTGATTAAAAAAATCATTCATATTTTTTCTTTGCAAATTTAAAAAATACAAAGGTTCTAAAGTTTTATTAATAAACCTTACCTCATAGTGCAAATGCGGCCCCGTAGAAAGACCTGTATTGCCACTATAACCTATCAACTGCCCTTTATTAACAAATTGACCCGCTTTGACTACTTCTTTGCGCATCATATGAGCAAATACTGTTTTAAAACCAAAATTATGCAATAAAATTACATTATAACCATAGCCATTATCATTATAACCTGAAAATTCCACCACTCCACTTGCTGGTGCATAAATAGGAGTACCAATTTCTGCTCTTAAATCAATGCCAGGATGAAATTCCCTTCTTTTTAAAAGCGGATGCTCTCTCCAGCCAAAATTTCCCGTAATACCTTTATTTTCAATAGGCCATCCATTAGGAATTTGTCCCAAAATTCCAAGTTGCTGCTCATTGGTAAGCTGAAGATTATCAAGTCTTGCACTAATTGTAAGATTATTTTCTGCTTCTAAGCCCAAAGCCTCTTCAAAAGAAGCTATTTTATCTTCTATAGCTGCATACTGCTGAGTTTTTTCTTCTATGCTTTTTTGCATTTGCGAATTAGATAATTCCAATTCTTTACTTTTTTTCAAAAGCTCCTCACGCTTTTCACTGATATCACTAAGTTTGCTATCGAGATATTTGATATAAAAACCACTAAAAACTAAAAATAAAACAATAAAAGCAATAGTATAAAAAACTATTTTTTTGATTATTTGATTTAAATAAAAATGTCTTGAACCGTTAATATCTGTAATGGTAATAGTGAATTTATTTTTTACCACACCACTCCTTTAAAAAATTTTCTACCAGCATAAAAGAGCCAAAAACTAGATTTTTTTTATTTTCTTCTAATTTTACAAATTCTTTACATTGTATGCCTAGCTTTGATGCAATACTATAAATTTCATCATCAGCCAGCTTTCGTTCTGCACTTTTATATTTATATATTTGTATTGTATCAATAATAGGCTTTAATGCATTTAAAATTTGAAAAATATCCTTATCCAAATAAGCATTATAAATAAGATTTATTTTTTCTCCTTGAAATTTATCAAGCATAGCCTTAGCAGCCATGGGATTATGACCCACATCAACAAAAAAATTTGGAGAAATTTCTTGGCATCTTCCTTGTAAATTTAACTCTTGTAACTTTTTTAAAGCTTCTAAGGTTTTTTCTTGCGAAGTTAAAATTTCACAAGCCTTTAATGCAAGCTTTAAATTATGCTTTAAAAAACAAGGTAAAACAAACTTTTTACAATAAATCTCAAATTTTTCTTTCAAAAAAGGATTTAAGGAAGAAACTTGCAAATTAGCTTTTTTTAAAAAAGCAATTTTTTTTGCTAAATTTAAAACATTTTGCTCTTGCTCATCACTTATAAGTGCTATAGGCGCCATAACTTTAAGCTTGGTTCTTGCAATATCTTCTAAAGAATTGCCCAAAATTTGAACATGGTCAAATCCAATTCTTGTAAAAATATTCATTCTTCTTTCAAAAACAGAAGTAGCATCATATTCTCCACCCACTCCTGCTTCTAAAACAATGAAATCGCATTTTTGAAATAAAATCATAGCTAAAAAAGTAGCATATTCGAAATAACTTAATTTTTGCAAGTCTTGTTTAAAAATTTCTTCAAGTCTTATATGAGCTTGTTCTAATTCTTCATCATTTGCAATCTTACCATCAAGATAAAATCTTTCATTAAAACTGAAAATGTGGGGGCTAGTATAATGCCCTATTTTATAATTTAAATTTTCTAAAAGTTGGGTTAAATATCTACCCGTACTACCTTTACCATTTGTGCCTATAAGTTGAATTATAGGAATATTTTTAAAATATTTCTTATATTTTTCATACATTCTAAACATCAAAAAACGATCAATTTTATCGTAATTTATACTTTTTTGAGCTAAAAAATTCTCAACTTTCATTATATTGTTCATTAACCGCTGCAATTTGCTTTATTAACTCATCTAAAATATTAATACTTGGCTTACTTTGCTTATCAAGATAAGCCACGTGAATTTTAGGAGTTATAATATCTTGCTTATAAATAAATCTAAAATTTTCTATAGTTTTAAGATTTGTATTTACAAGCTGTGTAATTTCATCTTTGCTTTTTCCTGGCGAAACAATCAAATAACTCTTTTCATCTATCATCCACAGTTCATCAAATTCGCTACAAGAATCTTTTAAAATTTTTTTAAATCGAACAAAAATTTCATTCAAACTTCCCATACCATATTTTTCCATAATGAAACGGTAATTTACTATAGAAAATAAAGCTAAAGAGTAATTAACTTTATACTTATTAAAATTTTCATCCATTTTATCAAGCTCTTTAAGAACACTCCAAGCCTCTCTCTCCTCCAAACTTTGCGTGAATTCAATTTGATTATTTAAAGATGTAATTTTTTCTCCAAGTTGTTTAAATTTTAGTTTTAAATCCTCAAAACTAAGTTTTACTTCCCCATTTTCATCTGGTTTTAAGGTATTAATAAAATCCATGTTTTGTTCATTCGATTTATTAAGCAAAACAAGCAATTCATAGATTTTTTTTAGATTATCATTAAAAAAATTTAAATTTTTTTGGACATACATATTATCGACCATTATGCGATGATTGATAAATTCCATTAATTCGTTCTTAAAATTTTCTTCGCCTATTACAAAAGGCTTTTGTGTTAAATTTTGTATAAAACCTTGAATTTTTAAATCTTCCACCAATGAAGGATTTAAACCCAAGCATAATAATTCACTAAAGTGCTCATAACTACGCTCTTCAAGTTTAACTAAGAGTTTTTTAATCACGCTATCATAATCATCATATTTACTAATGCCATATTTACGAGCTTGTTCTTCTAAATTATTTTCATCATAATTTCTTTCAAGCTCTTTCCATTTTTTGGTAAGCAAGTAAATACTTTCACTATCCATAGTTTTAGAAATTCTAATCGAAGTCACCTTAGCCAAATCTCTTATCTTTTTATCCTTACTTATTTGCAAAGTTTTAGATATGGTATATAAAAAATCAAAAAATTCACTAAATTGTTTTCCGCTTTGTCTATTTAAAACAGAAATTAAAAAACTAATTAGTTCTTCTAAACTTCTTATAGTTTTAGAATTTAATTCTTGTTGATAAATCGGTAAAAGTAAGGTTTTGTATTTGTCAAGTTTAGCTTTATTTGAGCTTGTGATACCATATTTTAAAGATAGTTCTTCAAAAATTTCCGTATAATTTTCAGGAGTTGGTTTTAGTTTTCTTTCTTTTAATGCAATTAAAGTTTGCTTTGCTATTTCATTAGTATTTGGAATCACGTTTTTGCCCTTTAATAGCAATTACGGAAATAAACTCATCAAATGCCTCGCTTGAAGCTGCTCGAATAGCCTCATACCTTGCAGAATCACTAATAATACTATTTGGAGAAATTTCAAAATTATAACTTCCACTTGTACTAAAAGCCTGACTTGAACCATCTTTAAAGACAACATTAAAATCTAAATTTAATTTAGCTTTATAACTAATGACATAGCCATTTTTATCATAAGCTAAAGGAATAAATTCTAAATTATTCATTTTAACATTAATTACATCATCTGCCTCGTGTTTTAAAGCAAGCATGCGCCCTAATTTTGAAATTACCATTTCTTTTAAAGTATCGGCAACATAGATACTATTTTTTGGGTCTTGTTGACTTAATTCAACATTAACATAAACTTTCTCATCGAAAATATTATTAGCGATTTTTGATGTAGGAACATATCCACAAGCACCTAAAAATAAACCTATACAAAAAATTAAAATCTTTTTCATTTAATCACTAGATTAACTAGCTTTCCTTCCACATAAATTTCTTTAACTATACTCTTACCTTCAAGCCATTTAGCAGTATTTTCTTTTGCAAAAGCTAAAATTTCTTCTTTACTCGCACTACTTGAAATTTCAAATTCAACCCTTTTTTTACCATTAATACTTACAGCTAAATTTAAAGTATCTTTTACAAAAACCTCTTCTTTGAGTTCTAATTTTTTAAAATTTTTACATTTAAAAAGCTCCTCGCTAAGCTCAAAACAAACATGAGGAATGATAGGCTCTAAGATATTTAAAATAATATAAAAAGCCTCTTGCTCCAAAGCTTCATTTTTACAAAGCGCTAAAGCATTTAAAGCCTCCATACAAGCTGCAATTAAAGTATTGAAAGCAAAACTTTGATGATAAACTTCAAAGGATTTTTTCAAAGCTTCATATACCTTTAATCTTGCATATTTTTCTTCTTTATTTAAATTTTCTTGTTTTAATTCTACAAGCTCACCTTTTTTAATATTTTGCGCCCTATCATAGAGTTTACAAATAAATCTATAAGCCCCTTCAACCGCATCATCATTCCATTCAAGCTCTTTAGCCGGAGGTGCGGCAAAAAGTATAAAAAGTCTTGCGGTATCAGCACCGTATTTTTCTATAATCTCATCAGGATCTACAACATTGCCTTTTGATTTTGACATTTTAGCACCATCTTTTAACACCATACCCTGAGTTAAAAGTCTATCAAAAGGTTCATTTTGTGTTAAATAACCCAAGTCTCTTAAAGCTTTTTGGAAAAATCTCGCATAAAGTAAATGCAAGATTGCATGTTCAATACCACCTATATATTGATCCACACTCATCCAATACTTTACACTTTTTTCATCTAAAGCTTTTTCCTGCCAAGTTCTCTCATCACTTGCAAAACGTGCAAAATACCAAGAACTTTCAAAAAAAGTATCTAAAGTATCACTTTCTTTTTGAGCCTCTTTGCCACATTTGGGACAAATACAATTTTTCCAAGTTGGATGTTTATCAAGTGGATTACCCTCACCTGTAATTTGCACATCTTCAGGTAGGGTAATAGGTAAATTTTCTAGTTTTTGAGGCACTATACCACAAATTTGACATTTAATCATAGGAATAGGCGCACCCCAATATCTTTGGCGTGAAACACCCCAATCACGAATTTTAAAATTTACAACCCTTTTTCCTATATTTTTAGCTTCAAACTGAGAAATGATTTTTAATCTTGCCTCATTACAATCAAGATTATCAAATTCTTGACTATTAATTAATTTTCCTAATTTTTGCGTATAAGGTAAATTTTCTTGAGTTTGAATAACTTGTTTGATGGCAAGATTATATTTTGTTGCAAATTCAAAATCTCTTTCATCATGAGCTGGAACAGCCATAACCGCTCCACTACCATAATCAGCCAAGACAAAATTAGCCACCCACAAAGGAATTTTTTCTCCGCTTAAAGGATGAATGGCATAAATTCCTAGAAAATAACCTTCTTTTTCAGAACTTTGTCTTTCTCTTGGGCTTTGATTTTGAATAGTTTTGATTTTATTTAATACATCTTGATTTAATAAATTTTGCGAAAGCAAATTTTGAACAATTTTATGTTCTGGAGCTAAAGCGATATACGAAACTCCATAAATTGTATCTGCTCTTGTAGTAAAAACTTCTAAAGAACTTTCTTTGGTTTTTTGCTTGCTTTCTTCGTCTAAATTTAAAGAAAATTCCAAACCTTCGCTTTTACCAATCCAATTTTCTTGCATAGTTAAAACTTGATTAGGCCATTTATCTTTTAATTCTTCTAAATCTTTTAAAAGTTCCTCAGCATAAGCAGTGATTTTTACATAATAACCTGGCATTTTTTTCTGCACCACTTCATGACCACAACGCCAACATTTTCCGTCTTCAACTTGCTCATTAGCCAAAACCGTTTGATCTTGTTCACACCAATTTACATTTGCTTCTTTAGTGTAAATCAAACCTTTTTCAAACATCTTAATAAAAAATTCTTGCTCAAATTTTGTATAAAGTGGATCTGAAGTAGCAAGCATTCTTTTTTTAGAAAAAGAAAAACCTAAAGAAAAAAGTTCTTTTTTCATATAAGCTATATTTTCATAAGTCCATGACTTAGGATGAATTTTATGTTTAATAGCTGCATTTTCAGCAGGCATGCCAAAACTATCAAAACCTATAGGATGCAAAACATTAAAACCTATCTTGCGATAATATCTTGCCAAAGCATCACCTATAGTATAATTTCTTACATGCCCCATATGAATGCGTCCACTAGGATAAGGAAACATCGATAAAATATATTTTTTAGGCAAATTTAAGTCATCTTTTGGCTCAAAATATTCATTTTCATCCCAAATTTTTTGCCATTTTTTTTCTATTAAACTTGCTTCATAAGCCATAAATTCTCCTTACACAGTTCCTTTTTCATACATTGCACGATTGCGTTCTTTATCTTGTTTTCTTTTTGCTTTTTCAATTTCTTTATTTCTAAACTCAAGCACACTAAATTTAAACCATAATAATGTCGGACTTGCAACAAAGATAGAGCTTAAAGTTCCCGCTATAATACCTACAATTAAAGCCAAAGAAAATCCTTGTATCATTTCCCCGCCAAAGAAATAAAGTATCACAACGGTTGCTAAAGTCAACCCTGAAGTTAAAACCGTTCTTGATAAAGTTGCTGAAACACTTTCATTAATAATAGGTGCAAGTTCGGTTTTTTTACTTGTTTTAATACCTTCTCTGATTCTATCAAAAATAATAATTGTATCATTCAAAGAGTATCCAAGCACAGTTAAAACAGCAGCCAAAGTATCTAAATTGACATCAATTTTAAATAAAGAAATTGCTCCTAAAGTAATCACAACATCATGAATTTCACTGATTATAGCCGCAAGAGCAAAACGCCACTCAAAACGCAACGCTATATAAATTAAAATTGCTATCAAAGATACAGCTATAGCCATAAGTCCTTTATTTCTAAGTTCATCACCTACTTTTGGTCCTACCACATCAGCACGACGCACTTCAAATTTTCCCGTATCTTTTAAAAGAGTACTTATATGCTCGCCTATATCATTGCTTACATTATCATTACTTCCTAAAAAGCGTATAGTTACTTCTTCATTGCTTCCAAACTCAGTTACAGATAAATTTTGAAAAGTTCCTTGATTTTCTAAAATTTCTCGAATTTGCGTTATAGGAGCTGCATTTTCATATTTAAGCTGAACTAAAGTTCCTCCGCTAAAATCAATGCCATATTGTAAACCCCTATCCCAAAGTAAATAAATAGAACCAAAAAACAAAATAAAAGAAAGGGAAATAGCAGCAAAACGCATTCTCATAAAATCATAAATTTTCTTTTCGCTAAAAAACTGCATTATCTTCTCCTATAGCCAAACCAAAATCTTGTATTATTATTTTTTTCTATGCGTTGCATAAAATAATCAAACATTCCGTGAGTTCCTAAAATAGCTGTAATCATAGAAACAACGATACCAATTCCCAAAGTCACAGCAAAACCTTTAACTGCTCCTGTTCCATAGGCATAAAGTGCTACCGAAGTAACTAAAGAAGTGATATTTGAATCTATAATCGCACTCATAGCATTTTTATAACCTTGTTCTATACTAACTCTTATATTTACTCCATCTCGCAAGAGTTCTCGTATACGCTCATTGATAATCACATTTGCATCTACTGCCATACCCACAGTTAAAACAAGTCCTGCCATCCCTGGTAAAGTTAAAGTTGCTCCAAACATAGCCATAACAGCAACTACTACCAAAACATTAACTAGCATTGCAATATTTGCAAAAATTCCTGCCACACCGTAATACATCATCATAAATACTACAATAAAAACCGATGCACCGATTAAGGCTATCATACTCATTTTAATACTATCAGCACCTAAAGATGGTCCTATGCTTCTTTGTTCAAGTAATTTTACAGGCGCAAGCAAAGCTCCACTTCTTAAAGCTACCGCCACATCGCGTGCTTCTTCTTGAGTAAAAGCTCCACTGATTTGCCCACTACCTCCGCCTATGCGTTCATTGATAGATGGAGCAGAATATACTTTATTATCAAGTACAATAGCAAGACGCTTTCCAACATTTGCTCCTGTATAATCAGCAAATTTTTTAGAACCCTCGGCATTTAAAGTAAAATTAATCACAGGATAATTACTCTTATCACTAATCCCTACTCTAGCATCAGTAAGCATAGATCCATCTAAAATAGGTATACTTTTTAAGGTATATTTTAAATTTGGATTTCTAGAATCAGGCACTAAAATCAGTCCATAACTCGCAGCCTCAGCGTCGCTCATTATGGAAGCTTGACCCATTTTAGAATCATCAACTTCCATAAGTTGTAAATGTGCTGCTTTTGTGATGCGTTCTTTTGCTCTTAGTTCATCTTCTTTGGTTTTAATCCCTGCAAGTTCAACCAAAATCTTATCATTACCTTGTTTAGCAACTGTTGGCTCTGCTAAACCAAATTGATCAAGCCTATTTCTTATGGTTTCAACTGCTTGCAAAAGTGCAAAATTTTCTATATTTTTTACTTCTTCTGAGGTAAAAGAAATTTTATAGTGCATATTTTCACTTTGTATATTAATTCCTTTTATTTCTTTAAGCAAATTTTCAACTTTTGCAATATCCGCATTATCAAGCAAAGTAAATTCTAAAATATCATCATGGGTATTTAAGCCGTCATTTAAAATATTTTCTTTATTAAAAGAATAACTCAATGAAGATGCAATTGATTTTATTTTAGATTTTACAGCTTCTTCATTATCTACACCTAAGAGCATATAAAGCCCACCTTGCAAATCAAGCCCTAAATTAATCTTCGCACCACGTTCTGACTGCAAAAAAGAAGGGAGTGAAAAAGCCACTCCAAAAATAAATACCGCTATAAAAATAATCAAGCGATAATTGATTTTAGAATTACGCATCAATTTTCTTTGCTATAAATTCTCTTGAAATTTTTGCAGTAACATTGTCTTCATTAAGCTTAACTTTGATAAAATCCTCCTCTGGTTTTACGACTTCACAAATAAGTCCGCCATTAGTGATGATTTTATCTCCTTTTTGCAAAGACTCAAGCATTTGTTTATGTGCTTTTGCTTGTTTTTGTTGCGGTCTGATCACCAAGAAATAAAAAATTGCAAATAACACTACAAGAGGTAATAATGAAGTTAAAATTGAATTTTCTGCCATATTTTTCCTTTATTCCAAAAAAATTAAACACTAATTCTATCATTTTTAAAATAATAAAAGTCTTTTTTATTGCAATTTTACTTTCAAATTCTATTTATCTATCATTTTTTGAAAATATTTTTACACAAACCATTAGCCCATTTTTAGCTATTTACGGGTTAGTTTTACTTCTAAAAAGTAAAAATTCTAAACAATATTTTTGGATAGGTTTTTTTGTAGGGATTCTTTGGTTTTGGTGGATTGGTTTATCTTCAATTTATTTTAATCTAAACTATTTAGTACCAATTATACCAATTATCATTGGTTTTATTTATGGACTACTTTTTAGATTATGTTATTTATTAAAATTTGATTTTTTAAGACTTTGTGGAATTTTTTGCATAAGTTTTATCCATCCTTTAGGATTTGATTGGCTTAATTGGGGAATTTTTACAGTTTATGGTTTTTTTGACCCAAGTTATCGTGGTATTATTTGCATATTTTTAATAGCATATTTCATCTATGAGGGTTATATATCAAGATATTATAAAATAGCAATTGTTCTTGTTTTATTCTTTAGTGGATTTCAATATAATGAAAAACAAGCTCAAACTCTTAATTTAAACTACAAACTCATCAATACTAATATCTCTCAAGATCAAAAATTTTTACAAGAAAATTTAAAATCAAATTCTGATATCCTAATTCAAGATATATTTCAAGCTATAAATGAAAAAAAAGAACTTGTAATCTTGCCTGAAACCGCTTTTGCTTTTGATTTAAAAAATACCAAATATGAACTTATGCTTAAAGAATTATCTTATAAAATTACCATTATTACGGGAGCATTTTATACTGAAAAAGAGCATACTTACAATAGCACGTATATCTTTAAAAAAGGCAATGTCTATATTTTAAATAAGCATTTTTTAGTTCCCTTTGGTGAAAAAATTCCATTTTTTAAAGACTTAATAAAAAAATATTTTCTTAAAAATATTGAAGAATTTTCCCAAGGTCCTATACAAAGCAAATATAAATTAGACAATCAAATTATTACAAATGCAATTTGTTATGAAGCTACCAAAGAACAAAACTATCAAAATTCACAAATTATTATAGCTCTAAGCAACAATGCTTGGTTTAATAATAGCAGCGAATACAAACTCCAACAACTCTTAATGAAATTTTATGCAAGTAAATATGGGGTTAGTGTTTATCATGCTACAAATGGTAAAGAGAATATAGTTATACTCCCTAAAAAGCTTTTAAGCAAAGATTGGAAAAAATTTATCCAAAGAAATATTTAATGATAAAAAATAATATTAAAATTTTAATTTTAAAGTAATTTAAGTTATTTTATATTATAATTCTGTCAAATAATATTTTGACTTAGAGGGGTTTTTACCCCAAAGCTAAATTAATTTAGCTTCCTTCCTAACTTTTATATTTATGGGGGATATTGAAAAATATCCCTCTAAGTCAAAAATTAATACAACTTCATTAATTCTTTATAATTATACAAGCCTTATTTAAGCTTGTATAATATTGTTAATTTTTTAAAGCAGCTTTTTAAACTGTTCTAGAGCATCAAGTTGTTCCCAAGGATAGTCCTTTTGTCCTACTTGCCCACGAGCCGCTACATCCGCATAAAGAAAAGTTTCTTTACTTGGTTTATCCAGATGAAATTTATCACGGATCCAATTTGGCGTTAAAGAGAAGTTTTGCATAACAAAATCACTTAAAACATCATCATTTACACTGGTATTTGTGCCCATACAATCCACACTTACCGAAGTAGGTTTTGCAACACCTATAGCATAACTAAGTTGAACAATACATTTTTTAGCAAGCCCTGCTGCAACTATATTTTTAGCTAGCCATCTACCTGCATAAAGTCCACTTCTATCAACTTTAGTATAATCTTTGCTCGATTGTGCGCCACCACCTATTGGAGAATAACCTCCAAAACTATCTACTATAAGTTTTCTTCCTGTTAAACCACTATCATGTAAAGAAGAATGATTAATATATTTACCAGTTGGATTGATTAAAATTCTAGTCTTATTAGGGTCAAAAAGTTCTTTTGGTAAATTACTATCTAAGATAAGTTTCATCACCAAAGATCTTAAATCTTCTATTTTCATACTTTCAACACAAGGCGCAGAAACTACTATAGTATGAATACTTTGCGGTTTGCAATTTTCAAAATTCGCCTTAGTGCCATAATCAATAGTTACTTGAGTTTTAATATCCACGCCAAGTTCGTGTGGATTTGCTTTTGCATAAGCGTAGACTTTATCACATAGCATTCTTGCATAGCTAATGGCTGCTGGCATGTATTCTTCAGCCTCACAACTTGCAAAACCAAACATAATACCTTGATCACCTGCCCCTGTTTCGCCATCTTCTTGATCAACACCTTGATTGATATCAGGGCTTTGTTCATTTAAAAACACCATAACATCAACTTCATCAGGATGCAAACACTGCTCTTTGTTAAAATGCCCTGCCCCATCATAACCAATGTTTTTTAAAACATCTTTAACTAAATTATCGTAATCAGCTTTACTAAGTTTGTGATTTGACTTAACTTCGCCTCCTATCACAACCTTATTTCCTGCGACAAAAACCTCACTCGCCACCCTTGAATTTTTGTCATTTTTCAAGAGTATATCCACTATCGTATCAGCGATTATATCAGCGCACTTGTCTGGATGACCTGCACTTACGACTTCTGAAGTGAATAGATACATAAAAAGTCCTTTCATTTAAAATGAACCACAATTGTATCCAAATAAACTTATCAAAGCTTGATAAATTAAAAATTCTCTAAAATTAAGCAAAAATTAGCTAAAATCAACTTCTGATGTAAAAAATATTTAAAAGGTTTTTATGTTTTCTAAAATCATTCAAAGCTACGCTAAAGGCAACCTCATAGTTCAAATTTGCATAGGTATAGTACTAGGAATACTTATAGGCATTAGTTCTAAAGAAATATCTGAAATTGCAAATTTACTCGGAATACTTTTTACAAGTGCCTTAAAAGCTATCGCTCCTATGCTTGTTTTTGTTTTGATTTTAACTTCAATTTGCACTAAAGATTTTTCTCAAAGTGGTGCTAAGATCAAAAATATTATTATTTTGTATATAGTAGGTACCTTTCTTGCTTCAGCTTGTGCGGTTCTTGCTAATTTTTTCTTCCCTATAAAGCTTGTTTTAGATGGAGTTCAAACTGCTACAAACTCATCTCCAACCCACATGAGTGAGATTTTTAAAGATCTTTTATTTAAAATTGTCGATAATCCCATAAATGCTCTTTCAAGCGGGAATTATTTAGGAATTTTAACCTGGGCAATAGCTGGAGGTATAGCATTAAAACACTGTTCTAACGAAGCAAAACAAGTTTTTATAGATATTAATGAAGGGGTTTTGAAAATTGTTAAATTTGTAGTAAAACTTGCTCCTTTTGGAATTTTTGGACTTGTGGCTAATTCTGTAGCACAAACAGGAGCACAAGGTTTACTAAGCTATGTAAAACTCTTAATTTTACTTGTAGCTACTATGCTTTTTGTTACTTTTGTTATCAATGCTTTAATAGTCTTTTTTTATACAAGAAAAAATCCTTTTCCTTTGATTTTTATCTGCTTAAGGCACAGTGCATTTTTTGCTTTTTTTACAAGAAGTTCAGCAGCAAATATTCCTGTTAATATGGCACTTTGCGCCAAACTTGGCATAGATAAAGAATTTTATGGCATTTCTATACCTTTAGGAGCTACTATCAACATGGCAGGAGCGGCAGTTACTATAGCTATTTTAAGTCTTACTGCAGCCAATACCGTTGGTATAGAAATCAGTCTTTTGCAAGCCCTTTTATTAAGCATTATTGCCACCTTTGCAGCTTGCGGGGCTAGCGGAGTTGCGGGTGGATCCTTACTGCTTATACCTTTGGCTTGTTCTTTATTTAATATAGACTATGATATTGCTATGAAGGTAGTTGCCATAGGTTTTATTATAGGGATTATTCAAGATAGTGTTGAAACTGCTTTAAATAGTTCTACAGATGTTCTTTTTACAGCAATTTGTTCTAAAAATGAATTAAATTATAATATCAAATAAGGTAAAAGTATGCGTCATCTCATCACTACAAAGGATTTTAATAAAGTCGAAATTATGGAGCTTTTTAAAGAAGCAAGTGATTTCTTAGATGAAAAACCTAGAACTTTTCTTAAAGGAAAAAGTATCACGACAATTTTTTTTGAAAACTCTACACGCACCCTTTCATCTTTTGAAAGCGCTGCAAGAAGATTAGGTGCTAGGGTTTTACGCCTTGATGTTTCAAGATCAAGCTCTAGCAAAGGAGAAACTCTTTATGATACTGCTGCTAATTTAGATGCGATGAGTCCTAATGCTATTGTTATAAGACACGCAAACTCAGGAGTTCCTTTGATATTGGCAAAGCATATGCATTGTCCAGTTGTTAATGGAGGAGATGGAAAACACGCCCATCCTACCCAAGCTTTGCTAGATTTATTCACTATTTATAATCATTTTCAAGGCGATGTCGAAGGTAAGAAAATTTGCATCGTAGGTGATATCAAAAATTCCCGCGTTGCAGCGTCCAATATAGAACTTTTAAGCAGATTTAATCTTGATATTACCCTAGTAGCTCCACCACATTTTATGCCTAATACCCATCTTAAAAAACATTATAAGCTTGATGAGAATATCATAGCAAATTCAGATATTATCATGAGTCTTAGAACACAAACAGAAAGACATAATAAAACCGTTTATGCTTCACTTAAAGACTATGCAAATGATTTTTGTATTCAAAAAAGCTTGGTAAAAGATAAAAAGCTTATTTTACTACATCCAGGCCCTGTAAATCGCAATATTGACATAAGCGATGAAATGATGAGTGATGAAAGAACTTTAGTTTTAAAACAAGTTAAAAATGGAGTGGCCATTAGAATGGCTGTTCTTAAAAAACTCATATTAGAAAATGAAGGATAAAAAATGTTAGAATGGGATTTAAGTGCTTTATTTCACAATAAAGAAGCGTTGCAAAATTTTACACAAGATCAAATCCAACAAAGTTTAAATTTTAAAAAAGACTATGAAAATAAACTCTATACATTAAATGCTAATGAGTTTTTACAAGCTTTAAAAGATTATGAAAATTTAAATCAAGCTCTTGGCAAAATCATGACTTATGCTTATTTGCTTTTTGCTAAAAACACTCAAAATGGTTCTTTTTACGCACAATACGAAGAAGAATGCAAAAAAATAGAAGAAAATTTACTCTTTTTCGAGCTTGAATTTTGTGAGTTAGTTCCTGAAAAAAGTCAAGAATTTACAACTTTTTGTAAAGATTATGATTTTTATCTTTCTAATTTATTGCAAAACAAACGCTATAATCTTAGCAAAAACGAAGAACGCATTATGCTCTATCTTTCAAATACAGGTGCAAATGCTTTTAGTAGGCTTTTTGATGAAAGTATGAGCGCTTTAAAAATCCCTTTTGAAGGTAAAAAACTTAGTGAAGAAGAAATTCTAAGCAAAATGTATGATGAAGATAGAAAGATACGCAAAAAAGCTGCTAAAAAATTCAGTAAAGTTTTGCAAAAAAATAGCAGACTTTTAAGTTTTATTATCAATATGATAAAAACAGAAAGAAAAAATATAAGCTTATTAAGAGGTTATGAAAATGCTGAAATTTCAAGACATATCAGCAATCAAATTTCACAAAAAAGCGTTGATTCTTTGATAGCAAGTGCGCAAAAACATTTTAACTTAGTATCGCAATTTTACAAAAGAAAAAAACAAATTTTAGGCTATGATGAGCTTAAAGACTACGACAGATATGCGCCCATAGGAAAAGAAGCAAGTTTTGATTTTAAAACAAGTAAAGATATTGTTTTAGAGGCATTTCAAGCTTTTTCTTCTCAATTTTATAATATAGCAAAAAATGCTTTTGATCAAGGCTGGATTGATGTTTATCCACAAGAAAATAAACAAGGGGGTGCTTTTTCACATTCTGCAACTTCTGATGCGCATCCTTTTGTTTTATTAAACTACACCGATAAAAGGCGTGATCTTTTTACACTTGCACATGAATTAGGACATACTATCCATCAAAAACTTTCTTACAATGTAAGCTACTTAAATCAAAACACACCTTTAACCACCGCAGAAACAGCTTCAGTTTTTGCCGAAATGCTCGTATTTGATTTTATTAAAGATAAGTTAAAAAAAGAAGAACTCCTATCTTTATATGCAAATAAAATCGAAGATATTTTTGCAACTTTTTATAGACAAATTAATTTTACTTGTTTTGAAAGACGCTTACATGCTCAAGAAAATGAATTAAGCACCGAAGAAATCAATAAAATTTGGATGGAAGAATCTCAAAAAATGTTTCAAGACAGCGTAAAACTTACAAAAAATTATGCTTCTTGGTGGAGTTATATTCCTCATTTTATCCATTCTCCTTTTTACTGCTATGCTTATGCTTATGCACAACTTTTAGTTTTAGCTCTTTATGGACTTTACAAAAGTAAAAAATGTGAAAATTTTAAAGAACTTTATATCAAAATGCTTTCTTTAGGTGGAAGTGTGAGTCCAAAAGAACTAGTAGGAATGTTTGGCTTTGATATAGAAGATGAAAATTTTTGGGAAATAGGCATAAAAGAAATTCAAAAACTCATCAATGAATTTATGGAGTTACAATCATGCTAGAAACAATCTTAAAAAATGAAAATTTTATCCATACCATGCAAAAGCATTGCTATGAAGTTATTTCACACCTTATAGAAGAAAATATAGAATTTTCCATAGTTGCAAATACAAATTTCATAGATTTTAACCCTGAACTTCCCAAAGAGCTTGATGTTAAACAAAATCCTTATGCTCTTTTTGCTCTTGGAGGATACACCTTTGAATCCATACAACTAAATAAAGATTTCATTCAATTTCACGCAGGTTTTGGAAATGATGATTTTGATAGTTTTGTAAAGGTTGATTTAGGAGCTATCACGCAAATTCAAATAGAAAATAGCATTTTATTTGTTAATTTTAGCCTTTATAAACGCGAAGATAGTAAAAATTTACAAAAATCTAAAAATATATTTTTAAATAATCCAAAAAATAAAGATATTTTCAAAAAATGAATCTATTTGAAGATTTAAATGATAGTCAAAAACAGGCAGTAAGCCACATTGATGGAGCCATGCTTATCCTAGCGGGTGCAGGTAGTGGAAAAACCAAAACTATCACCACTCGTCTTGCTTATCTTATCGGTGAAGTAGGCATCCCCTCGCATAACACTCTTACTCTTACTTTTACAAATAAAGCAGCTAGTGTTATGCGTCATAGAGCATTAAATTTTCTACAAGGCAATCACAATCCTTTGCTTTGCACCTTTCATAAATTTGGACTTTTATTTTTAAAACTCCATTTTGAAAGATTGGAGCGTAAAAATAGTTTTATTGTTATCGATACAGATGATACAAAAAAAATAATTAAAGACTTAATCCATGATAAAAACAAAGATAATGTCTATGATATTATCAAATACATATCTTATTGCAAAAATGAAGGCAAAAAAGTAAGCAATGTCTTTGAAGATTTAAATTTACTAAAAGAACATAATTTTGAAAAATATCAAAATGAATACAAATTTGCCAACTATTACCGTGCTTATGAAGAATACTTATTAAAACAAAATTTTGTAGATTTTGATGATCTTTTATTGCTAAGCAATCTCATTTTAGAAAATGATATAAATTTTGCCAAAGAACAAAGCTTACTTTATAATTACATTACAGTTGATGAGTATCAAGATACTAATACCTTACAATATAAAATTCTAAAAAATCTATGTTGTATGCATGAAAATATCACAGTTGTTGGTGATGATGATCAAAGTATTTATAGTTGGCGTGGAGCAAAAATTGAAAATATTTTAAATTTTCAAAACGATTTTAAAAATGTTAAACTTGTAAAACTTGAACAAAATTATCGTTCAGTAGGGACTATTTTACAAGCAGCAAATAATCTCATATCTCACAATGAACAACGACTTGGAAAAACTTTAATCTGCACTAAAGATACTGGGGAAAATATTAAAATATTAAAAAACGAAAACGAAAAAGATGAAGGTTTATATATCGCTCAAGAAGTAAAAAAATTGCTAAATTCTGGAGTAGAAGCTAAAGAGATCGCCGTTTTATTTCGAGTTAATGCACTATCAAGAGCAATAGAAGAAGCATTTATGAAGGAAAAAATTTCTTATAAACTGCTTAGTGGTATGCGTTTTTATGAAAGATTAGAAATAAAAGATTTAATCTCGTATCTTAGACTTATCTTAAATCCAAATGATGATTTGTCGTTTAGGCGCATTATTAATCGCCCCAAAAGATCCATAGGAGAAAAAACCCTAAAAAATTTAGAAGAATATGCAAAAAAACGTCAAATTTCACTTTTTGATGCCTTATGTGAAAGCGATGGTGGTGTAGGAATTTTAACAACAAAAAAAGCACAAAATGAAGCAAATATTTTTATACAAAATATTCACACTCTAAAAAGCTACGATAATGCAAAAAAGGTTTTTGACAATATAGAAGAATTATTTAAAATCAAAGATTATTTTTCAGAGCAAGATGATGGAGATGAAAGAATCAGAAATCTTGATGAGTTTTATGCTAATCTAAGAGAAAAACTCAAAGAAGATCCCGAAGCTTCTTTAGAAGATCTACTTAGTGAAATTTCTTTATTAAGTGATCAAGATAATTTAGATGAAGAATGTGTTTGCTTGATGAGTATTCATGCTAGCAAAGGTTTGGAATTTGATTATGTTTTTATAATAGGCTTTGATGAAGGATTTTTTCCTTTAAATAGCGAAGAAAATCTCGAAGAAGAACGCCGTCTTGCTTATGTTGCCATCACTCGCGCCAAGAAATTTCTCACAATAAGTGTTGCAAATTCTCGTTTTTATCATGGTTCAAGAGCAAATATCAATCCTAGTCGCTTCTTAGAAGAAAGTAAATTAATCAATGAAAAATCAAAAAATCAAAATATACAAAAAACTAGTTTTTGCAAAGGAGATCTAGTTAAACATAAAATTTTTGGCATTGGCAGGGTTGTTGAAGTTAATAAAAGCGGAAAAGAGGAAAAGCTTAATATTAATTTTGGTGGCATAATGCGTGTAATCATGGCAAGCTTTGTGGAAAAAGCAGTATGAACAAGATCTTTGCAGCCTTTAAACCAAGGGGTTTGAGCTCTAATGCCTTTTTAAGCACTTTAAAGAAAAAATATAAAAATAAAAAAGCAGGATATTCTGGCACTCTTGATCCTTTCGCCAAAGGGGTTTTAATCGTTGCATTTGGACAATACACAAAACTTTTCCGTTTTTTAAAAAAAACTCCAAAAACCTATAAAGCTACTTTATGGCTTGGAGTTTACTCCTTAAGTCTTGATGATCAAAATATAAAAGAAATTCAAAATATAAAAGAATTTGATCTTGCAAATTTAAAACAAATCATTGATCAAATGCAAGGAATTATCTCCTATACACCACCTCAATTTAGCGCCAAAAGAATCAATGGAACTCGCGCCTATGAACTTGCAAAAAAAGGTATAGAAGCAATTTTAAAACCTTGTCAAATGGAAGTATTTGATTGTAAGATCTTAAGCTATAATCATCCTTTTTTAAATATTGAAATCACAGTCAGTGAAGGTGCTTATATAAGATCTTATTGTGAACTTTTTGCTAGAAAACTAGGTATTAATGCAACTTTAAGCTCTTTAGAGCGCATTAAAGAAGGTAAATTTGTTTATAATAATGAGAAAAGCTTAAATGTGTTAAAATACATTAACCTAAAGCCAAATTTTATCAAGGATTTAAATAAACTCGAAAATGGTGCTAAAATTTTTGTCGAAGAATTAGAATTTCATGATGAAGGAGATTATTATATTGAAACAGAAAAATATTTTAGCATAATTAATATTAAAGAAAATACAGTAAAATATCTTCTGAATAAGGTTGAAAAATGTTAATATTATCAAGAAAAGAAAATGAAAGTATAATTATCGGAGAAGGTATAGAAATCAAAGTCGTTCAAACAGGGAAAGGATATGCCAAAATAGGCATAGAAGCTCCAAAATCCCTTATGATACTTAGAAAAGAACTTGTTCAACAAGTAAAGGATGAAAATTTGCATTCTGTTGTTCAGAATGATATTAAACTTGATGACTTAAGCAAAAAACTAATCAAATGAAAGCTTACGCTAAAGCAAATATTTTTTTAAAACTTACCGGTTTTGACTCAAGAAAATATCATCTTTTAGAATCACGATTTATACTTTTAAAAGATCTTTTTGATGAGCTTGAGCTTGTTGATAAAGAATCAGATTCTAAAAAAGAATTTGAAATCATTAGTAATTTTAAATGCGAAAATAATATTATTCAAAAGGCTTATTTACTACTTTCTAAAAGATATAATAATGAATTAAAAGAATTATTTAGCAAAAAAAGCCTAAAACTCACAAAAAATATCCCAGTATGTGCTGGACTTGGCGGTGGAAGTAGCGATTGTGCGAGTTTTTTACTGCTAATGAATGAAACCCTAAATTTAAAATTAAACCTACAAGAACTTATAAATTTAAGCATGCAACTAGGAAGTGATATTGCCTTTTTTTTAAGTGGCTTTCACTCTGCTGATGTAAGTGGCTGTGGTGAAATTATAAAAGAATTTGAAGATGACATACCTAATTTAAAATGGACTTTTCCACAAATATCTTGCCAAACTAAAGCTGTTTATGATGAATTTGATAGAGGAATATTTGACTTTCAAAAAAACAATAATCAAGCGCAAATCTACAAAAAACTCAGCACAAAAGAGTTGTTACAAAATTTTAAAAACAAAGAATTAAATGATTTATTTACTCCTTGTGCAACTTTATATCCTAAAATGAAGTCTTACTTACAAGAAGATTTTTTTCTAAGCGGTAGCGGTAGTAGTGTTTTTAAGGTTGATTGATGAAAATTATTGCAAGAAATAAAAAAGCTTTATTTGATTATAGCATTATAGAACGCTTTGAAGCCGGAATTGTCCTTAAGGGAAGTGAAGTTGTAGCCTTAAGGACAGGAAGAGCAAATCTTAAAGACTCTTTTGTTCGCATTATAAAAAATGAGATTTTTTTACTTAATTCTCATATTTCATTGCTTCATACTACACATTCTTTCTATAAACACGAAGAAAGAGGCGCTAGAAAGCTTTTAATGCATAGAAAACAAATTGATAAATTATTAGGTAAAGTAAGTATAGAAGGATATACTATCGTTGCATTAGATCTTTATTTTAACACGAAAAATAAAGTAAAAGCCACTCTTGCTTTAGCTAAAGGGAAAAATTTACACGACAAGCGTGAAACTTTAAAGAAAAAGCAAGCCGATTTAGAAGCTAGAGCTGCTATGAAAAATTATAAATAAAGGAAATTAAATGAAAAAAATTTTAACCCTATTTTTAATAAGTTTAGCATTTTTTCTTAATGCTTGCTCCAAAGAAGAAGAAATTCAAAATGATTTTATGTTTGAAGAGTATCACAAAGGAGATAAAATAGTCTTAAATAGTGTAAATGGTGGAAGCAAAACTTTAATAAGAACAGATAAAGGTTTTGTGGTAGAAGGAGAGGAAGGAAAAGTTTTAATGTTTGATTTTTTTGGCACTTTTTGCACCCCATGTAAAGAAGAAGCTTTAGATCTTAGCAAACTTTGGAAAAATAATTCTAGCAAATTTATCATTATAGGACTTACGCATTTTGAAGATGTTAGCGATGAAACAGTTAAAAAATTCGCAGATGATTATGGTGCTTACTATTTTCTAAGCAATGGCAGCTCTAACGATCGTATTATTGCTCAAATTTTAAAAGATATAGACTATCAAAATATGGAGCAACTTCCTTTTAAGGTCGTTTTAAAAAATGGAATTTATCAAAAAATAAGCGATTACTGGAATAATAATGCTCCAACAAATTTTTATCTTGGTAAAATTCCAACAGAACTCATGCAAGAAGATTTAAATAAAATCTACAAAGGAAAATAATGCCAAAAACCCAAACTCTAGAACAAATAAAACTTAGTGAACCAAAAATGTATAAAGTTATACTCTTAAATGATGATGTAACAACTATGGATTTTGTTATAGAAATTTTGATGAATATTTTTCATCAAAACCTTGAGAAAGCAAGTCAAACAATGTTAGAAATTCATCACAATGGTTCTGGAATTTGTGGCATTTACACTCAAGAAATAGCTCTTTCAAAACAAAAAAAAGTTATAGATGCGGCTAAACTTGCTAATTTTCCACTACAAGCGAAGGTAGAAGAAGAATGAAATACCAAGAAAATTTACAAAAATATCTTGATAATGCCAAAAATCTAAGCTTAATAAACCACCATGAATTTGTTACCTGTGAGCATGTGCTGTTTGCATTACTAAAACTAAGCACTGATTTTAAGGATATATTTGAAGAATTTTCAGATGGAGATCTTGAACTTCTAGAAACTGAATTAAAAAATTACATTTCTCAAAACAATCAAATTATTAAACAAGAAATAGAACCTACAATATCTGTTGTTTTAGATGAAATCTTACTTTCACTTAAAAATAAAAATAATGAAATTAAAATTATAGATTTTTTAGAAAAGCTCATACAGGATTCAAGAAGTTATTCTAGTTATCTCTTAAAAAAACACAACATAAATCTTAACAAAATTCAAGAACTTCAAAATCATAAAAATATACAAAATTTAAGCAACCACACAAGTGATTTAACACTTTTAGCTCAAAATGGCAAGATTGATCCTTTAATAGGAAGAAAATTTGAACTTGAAAGAATGATGCAAATTCTTTCACGTCGCAAGAAAAATAATCCTATTTTAGTAGGAGAAGCAGGAGTTGGCAAAACGGCCATTGTAGAAGGATTAGCATTGGCTATTGCGGAAAAAAAGGTGCCTAAAAACTTACAAAATGCAAAAATTTTTAGTCTTGATATGGCTAGTATACTTGCGGGAACAAAATACCGTGGAGATTTTGAGAAAAGAATTAAAGAAATTTTAAATGAACTTGAGAAAATACCCAATGCTATTTTATTTATTGATGAAATTCACACTATAGTAGGAGCTGGAAGCACAGGAGAATCTCATACTGATTTTTCCAATCTTTTAAAACCAGCTCTAAGTAATGGAACTTTAAAATGCATAGGTGCAACAACTTTTATGGAATATAAAAATACTTTTGATAAAAATAAACCCCTAAGTCGCCGTTTTGCTAAAATAAATGTAGATGAACCAAGCCAAGAAGAAAGCTTGCAAATTCTTAAAGGATTAAAAAACAAATATGAAGAATTTCATCATATAAAATTAAACGATGAAATTCTTCAATATGCTGTAATTTGGGGTAAAAAATTTTTTAATGATAAATTTTTACCTGATTGTGCTATAGATCTGATCGATGAACTTGGCGCTTCTTTTGCTTTAAATCCAAAAGCTAAAAAAAATGTCAATTTAAAAGATTTAGAAAATGTTTTAGCAAAAATGACCCACCATCACAAAATGTTTGAATTCGATCAAAATAAAGCTTTAATGAATTTAAAAACAAATTTAAAAGCAAAAATTTTTGGCCAAGATGAAGTTATAGATAGTCTTGTTTCATCACTTAAGCAAAGTTTCGCAGGATTTAAAAATTCCAATACACCACGCGGAGTGTTTTTGTTTACTGGATCAAGTGGAGTTGGAAAAACAGAACTTTGCAAAGCTTTAGCTGAATTTTTAGGTTTAAATTTAGAACGCTTTGATATGAGTGAATATGCAGAAAAACATGCTATAAGTAAACTAATAGGATCTCCAGCTGGATATATAGGTTTTGAAGAGGGTGGACTTTTAAGCAATGCTATCCGCAAAAATCCTTTCAGTCTTGTTCTTTTTGACGAAATAGAAAAGGCTCATCCTGATTTAAGTAATACCTTTTTACAGATTTTTGACAATGCTGAACTCACCGACAATAGCGGTCTTAAAGTAGATTTTAAAAATACAATCATTATTATGACATCCAATCTAGGACTTAAAGAAAGCAATGAGCTTGGTTTTTTAAGTAAAAATGAAGAAAAAAGTAATCGTGCTATCAAAGACTTTTTTGCTCCAGAATTTATTAATCGCATTGATAAAATTTTACATTTTAATGATTTAAACGATGCTATACTTGTTAAAATTATCGAAAAAGAACTTGATGAAATTTCTAAAAATTTAAATAATATAAAATTATCAGTGGATGATAAAGCTAAAATTTATTTAGCTAAAAAAACCTATAATAAAGAATTTGGAGTAAGGCTTTTAAAACGCATAATTTCTGAGGAGATAGGAGAAAAAATCAGTGATGAAATTTTATTCGGAAAGCTTAAAAAAGGCGGTATAGCTAAAATCAAACTTGGTAAAAATGGAAAGCTCGAATTTATATTCTAAATTACTCAATGCACCTAAAAATGCCCCTGTATTTTTAAGTCAAAATTTAGAAGCTGATTTTATTGTAAAAGCTTATACTTTTGGTCTATTCCCATGGACAAGTAAACCTGTAACTTGGTGGTGTCCAGATCCTAGATGTGTTTTAATTCCAAATCAAATTCACATCCAAAAAAATATGAAAAAATTTATTAATCTCTATCAAATTAAACTTGATTATGATTTTTTAAAATTAATTACACTATGTCGCGATACACGCTCTCAAAGCTGGATAGATGATGAATTTATTACCACTTATTATAAGTTATTTACCCAAGGCTATGCGCATAGCCTTGAACTTTATGAAAATAATGAACTTATAGGTGGAATTTATGGTTTAATTTTAGGCAAGGTTTTCTTTGGTGAAAGCATGGTAAGCATTAAAAAAAATGCATCTAAAGTTGCCATGATTAAGCTTTGTGATTTATTAAAACCTTATGATTTTATCATAGATTGTCAAGTTTATAACCAACATTTAGAATTTATGGGTGCTCATAATATTTCTAGGAAAGAATTTTTAAATATTTTAAAAGAAAAATGCAATCAAGAAAGTGGTTTTAAAAATTTTAAAGATTTAATTACTTAAAAAATAAGCGTGAAAATCACGCTTATGACATTGCTTTAGCAACTTCAGCAGAGCTTTCACGAATTTTCTCCATACATTCTCTTGCTTCTTTTGCAAGTTCAACACTCTGATTAACATCCTCTAAACCGCTTTTAATACTCTCAACCACTTGTGATGTAACATTACGAATAGAATTAATCGTAGTGGTAATTTCATTAACTGAATGCCCTGTTCTTTCAGCTAAATTTCTTACTTCATCAGCAACAACAGCAAAACCTCTACCATGTTCACCAGCACGCGCTGCCTCAATAGCAGCATTTAAAGCAAGCAGATTAGTCTGATCAGCAATATCACTAATAGTCTGAATAATAGATTTAATTTCATCTGATTGTTGATTTAATGAGGAAACAAGATTTGAACTTTGAGACATCATATCAGCAATATTCTGAACATTTGAAACAGTGTTTTCAATTACACGATCTCCATCTTGGGTAAGATTATCATTTTTTTCTGCAAGTTCGCTTATGAGGTGAAGTTTTTCTTGATCTTTTTTAACTTGTTCGCTTATATCTGTAGCAAATTTAATAACCTTGTAAATTTTCCCATCATCATTTTTAACCGGATTATAACTTGCTTCAAGGTATACTTTTTTATTATTTCTTCCGTATCTTATATATTTACCTGATTGAAATTTGCCCTCTCTTAAATCTTCCCAAAATTGAACATAGTCCTTAGAGTGTCTATAATTAGAATCACAGAACATGCTATGATGCTTTCCTTTAATCTCATCAATATTCAAGTCCATAGTTCTTAAAAAATTTTCATTAGCTGTAATAATAGTCCCATCAGGTTTAAATTCAATAATAGCCATAGAACGATTAGCAGCAGCAATAGTATTTCTAAGATCAAGCATTTCATAATGTCTTTGAGTTATATCATTAGCAAATTTAATAATTTTATAAACATGACCATTATTATCACTAATTGGAAGATAATTTGCTTCTAAATAAACATCTATCCCTCCCTTAGCTATACGTCTAAAAAGACCACTTCTAGCTTTTCCATCTCTTAAATCTTTCCAAAAATCACTATATGCTGAAGAATTAACAACTTCAGGTAAACAAAACATACTATGATGCTTGCCCTTGATCTCTGAAAGGGAGTATTTCATAGTTGTTAAAAAATTTTGATTTGCCTCTAAAATAACGCCATCGGTGGTAAATTCAATTACCGCCATGGTATTCCCAATAGATCTTAAAATATCTCCTAAACCATTACACTTTTTTTCAAGTTGTTCAATTATTTCAGTATTGTTTTTCTTAGCACCAAACATAAAACTCACCTTTTTAATAATAAATTATTTTAAAATTATATCATATTTATATAGTATTATTTACTTAAAATTATATTAATTTATAAGTTAAATATATCTTTTAAACCTACAATAATCATCTTAAACCCCATAGCAGCAATAAATACTTGTGCTATACGAGAAAAAACATGTAAAATCAATTTTCCAACTATTTTTTCTATAGTAGCTGCAAAATGAAAAAGTATAAACATAAAAATAAAAGCTATCATTACTCCGCCAAGAGCAACATCAAGCCCACCATCTTCGGCTATAACGATAATACTAGCTAAAGTTCCAGGCCCAACAAGCATAGGAAATGCCATAGGTATTAAACTCTGTCTTAAAATTTCCTTATCATCTATATCCTGATAAGAACTAAAATCCTTAGTTGCAATTTTTGTTGAAAAAAGTAAATTTTTAATAGCCATTATAATAAGGACTAAGCCACCAGAAACCCTTAAATCATCTAATGAAACTCTAAAAATATAGTTCATAAATAAAGGTCCTGATAGTAAAAATACCAAAACTATAGTAAAAGCTGTATAGAGAATAGTTCTAAAAAGTTTTTTTCGAAGCATTAAAGGCAATCCATCACTCATAGCCAAAAATTGAGTTAAATTACCAAAAGGATTTAAGATGGCAAGTAAAGTAATTGCAGCAAAAAATATCAAATAAAGCTCAGAACCCATACTAGAAAACACTATCAATCCTTAGTTTTTACAAATTCCAAAGAAATAGAATTTACACAATGTCTTACATTTTTAGCAGAAAACCCTTCTCCTTCAAAAACATGACCTAAATGTCCATTGCAGTTTGCACACACAATCTCGGTTCTAATCCCATCTTTATCAGGAATTCTTTTAATAGCCCCTCTTATTTCATCATCAAAGCTAGGCCATCCACAACCTGATTTAAATTTATCTTCGGATTTATAAAGCGAAGCTCCACATTGCTTGCATTGATAAATTCCTTTTTCATAAAAATCATTATATTTCCCACTAAAAGGAGCTTCTGTTCCTTTATTTAAAATTACTTTTTTTTCTTCTTCATTTAATTCTTTCATGATCTACCCTTGTAAAATAATTTTTATATTATATAATTAAAATTTCAATTTTAAATGATAAATTTTTATAATTTTCAAGAAAGTTTTAAATGCAAAAAGAATTTTTTCAAGAGCTTCAAAATATTTTATATGAAAAAAATACAAATATAAAATTTCACTCTTTTCAAAATTTTTATGAAGACTTTAAAAGCCACAAATTTATTTTTAATCACGAGAATCAAAGCATTTTCAAAAAAAATACATCACAACAAATTACCTTACTTCATCCTACGCGTATAAGAAGACCTAAATTTGTCAATTCAACTCATGCGCTTGCTAAAATAATTCATTCAGTCGCTCATATAGAATTTAATGCAATTAACCTGGCTTTAGATGCGAGTTATCGCTTTAAAAATCTACCTTTGCAATTTTATTACGATTGGCTGGAGGTAGCAGATGAGGAAATTAAACATTTCAAACTTTTAAATTCAGTACTTGAAGAACTTGGTTACAAATATGGAGATTTTCCAGTGCATGATAATTTAGAATCTGCTCTAGAAGCTACGAAAGACTCTTTAAGCTTTAGAATGGGAGTAGTTCATAGAGGTTTAGAAGCTAAAGGGCTTGATGCCAACCCATTTGTTGTTCAAAAACTTGAAAGCTCCAATCACTCCATTAAAAATCTTTTAATGGAATATCTTGAAATTATACTTAATGATGAAATAAAACACGTTAAAAAAGGAGATACTTGGTGGAAATTTTCAAATCAAAACAAGTATGATTTTATCGAGCTTTGCAAAACATTTAAACAATTCTCTCTTGCAGGAAAAAAACTTAACATTCAGGCAAGAATCAAAGCTGGTTTCACTCAAGAAGAATGCGAAGTCATTGAAAAATTTTACTCTTGATTTCTTATCTTAAATTTTGAAACAATAATGGTATATAAAACCCGAATAATTCCATAAAGCACATACAAGCTTGCTAAAATTACTAAACTTTCAAGGGGATAAAGATATAAAAATGAAAATATTATAATTAATATAATTAAAACTTTTAAAACGCTAGAACGATTAAAATCAAGCTTTTTAAAGCTGGGATAGCGTATATTACTTACCATTAAAAGCCCCAAAATTGCTTGAAGCACCAAAAAAACTACACCATAAGGCTTTAAAAAATCATAACTGATAAACGCATAAGTCCATATAGCACTCACAACTGCTGCAGTAGGTATAGGAAGACCTATAAAAACAGAAGGTTCATAAGTGCCTGTGGTAACATTAAATCTCGCCAAACGAATGGCTCCAAAAACCACAAAAAAAGCCGTAATCAAAGATCCAAGTTTTCCAAAATCATAACCTATAGCCATATAAAAAAGAACCGCTGGAGCAACTCCAAAAGCTACTAGATCAGCTAAAGAATCAAATTCTACTCCAAATTTTGAAGTAGAATTTGTAAGTCTTGCAACACGGCCATCAAGCCCATCGCAAATCAAAGATAAAATAATATAAATCAAAGCTGTATAATAATTTCCATGTATTGAAGCTATAATAGAAATAACCCCTAAAAAAGCTGAAGCAGCTGTAAAAAGATTGGGTAAAATATAGATTAATTGCGGTCTGTTATTCATTATTTTTCCTTACGCAAAATAGCCTAACAATGAACCTGCTTTAATTTCATCATTTAAGCCTATATGAATTCTAGTATCTTTTGGTAAAAGTAAACTTATAGAGCCATTAATTAAAAAACCCATTCTATCTCCTGCTTTTAAATCATGAGAAATATTATCGAGCTTTAATTTTCTATCAAAAGAACCTGCATAAATTCGCAAAGCTATCGTTTTATTCTCTTTAACTTTTGCCAAAATAAAAGCTCTTTCATTCATCATTTTTGCAGATTTTAATTCACTGCACAAAAAAAGCCCGTGTCGTAAACGAATATCTATTATAGACATTGCAAAAGGTGTATTAAAATTCCCAGCATCATAAAGAGCATTTTTAATAGTAATTTCAACACATTCACCTAAATCTTTATGATGAATATTTTCTATTTTAGTAACCCTGCCATCTATAGGTGCAAAAATAGCTTTTTCATCACTACAAACAAGTTCTCTTTTGGGTGCTCTAAAAAGAAAAATACAAATTACAATTAATGCTAATAGTAGGATGGAAAAAGAATAAAAAATCCACACAAAAATAAAAATCAAGCTTAAAATAATAAGACTTAAATATCCATCTTTTGCAATAAAATCTTTCATTCTTCTACTTTAACTTCAATTTTAACTTCTTCGAGCTCTTGCAAACGAGTTGGTAGACTATTTTGTTCCTCAAACTCTTTAATAATCTCACGCACTTTAGCGCCTTCAATAGTCTCTTCTTCATAAAGGGCTGCTACCATAGTCTCAATCGCTCCTTTATAAGTATTTAAAGTATCTTTAACATCTTTATAGCGTTCATCTAAGGTTTTCTTTACATAATCATCTAAAGATTCTGCCATCTTTTCAGAATAATCTTTTATGGTTTGTCCACCACTTAAGAAAGTATTTCTTTGTTTTTCAAGCACCATAAGTCCTGCAATTTCACTCATACCATACATAGAAATCATAGCTTTTATGATATCGGTTGCTCTTTCTAAATCATTACTTGCACCCGTTGAAATTTCACCTATAAACACTTCTTCAGCTGCACGACCACCCAAAAGTACATCTACTTCAGCTATAAGCTCATGTTTTTGCATTAAAAATTTATTTTCCTCAGGAGTATTTAAAGTATAACCTAAAGCCGCAAGACCACGCGGAATCACAGAAACCTTACTTACACGTTTTGCACCTTTGGTAGTTTCAGCGATTAAAGCATGACCACATTCATGATAAGTAACAATTTTCTTTTCTTTTTCATTAATACGACGTGATTTCTTCTCAAGTCCTGCTATAGCTCTTTCAACAGCTTCAACTAAATCATTTTGTTCTACATATTTTTTAGAATCCCTACCCGCTAAAAGTGCCGCTTCATTAATAATATTTGCAAGATCAGCTCCTGCAAGTCCTGCGGTTAAGCGTGCTATGTCTTCTACCTTAACTTTTGGGGAGATTTTTACATCTTTCATGTGCACTTTTAAAATATCACACCTACCTTTAAAATCAGGTTTATCAACCAAAACTTGTCTATCAAACCTTCCTGGTCTTAAAAGTGCTGCATCTAAAACTTCTGGGCGATTTGTTGCTGCTAAAACAATGACTGGGGAACTTTCTGTCCCAAAGCCATCCATTTCAGCCAAAAGCTGATTTAAAGTTTGTTCTCTTTCATCGTTTCCACCCATCATGCCACTTGCCGCACGACTTTTACCAATAGCATCTATTTCATCTATGAAAACAATAGCAGGAGCTTCTTTTTTTGCATTTTCAAACAAATCTCTCACACGAGAAGCACCTACACCCACAAACATTTCTATAAAAGACGAGCCTGAAACACTAAAAAACGGCACATCAGCTTCACCTGCAACTGCTTTTGCAAGCAAGGTTTTTCCTGTACCTGGAGGCCCAACAAGCAAAAGCCCTTTTGGAATTTTCGCTCCCAATTTAATATATCTTTCAGGATACTTTAAAAAATCTACAATTTCTTTTACTTCTTCTTTAGCTTCTTCAACACCAGCCACATCGCTAAATTTTACTTTAGGTTTTTCTGAATTTACAAGCTTCTTAGAGCTTCCTATGCCCAATATAGAACTTCCCATATTTTTTTGCATACGACTTGCCAAAAACATCCAAATACCAAAGAAAATAAATACTGGCAAAACCCATGAAAAAAGTATATCCGTAAACCAATTTGTTTCAGAATACGCACCATAAGCGATATTTTTACTATCTAGTAAACTCACAAGCTCAGGATCGTTAACTTTTTTTGCTGTATAAACAGTATTGTGAGAGCTTGAAATTGCTTTGATTGTTGTTTGTCCTATACTAACTTGATTGATTTGTCCATTTTCAATAAGCTTTTTTAACTCAGAATAAGGGACATTTTTATTTACTTCATTACCATTCAATGCCCCACCAAAAGAACCATTGCCATCAAAAAATCCCTTAAAAATAATTATCATTACAATTGCAAAAATCGCAAAAATAAAAATGGGATTTTTGTTAAAAAAATTATTACCCTGCGGATTACCCTTATTATTTGGGGTATTATTATTCATTACTTATCCTTTTTATTGTTTTTATATACAAAACTACACCACTCATTGATTTGCATTTCATCAATGAGTTCTAAATCTTGAAATTTTTCTTTAATTCTTGTTGAATATTTATCTAAAATTCCTGACAAAATAAGTATAGCATTATCTTCTAAATGGTTTTTAATATCTTTTTCTAAAATTAAAATCACATCTGCAATGATATTTGCAACAATTAGGTTATATAAACCATTTGCTTTATCTATAGATCCACACCAAGTCTTATGAAAATCGACATCATTTAATCTTGCATTTTCCAAAGAACTATCGATAGCCAACTCATCAGTATCACAAATTTCAACATTACAACCAAACTTTGCCATGATAATACCTAAAATTCCACTACCGCAACCAAGATCTAAGGCTCTTAATTTACTTTTAGAAAATTTTTGTAAAAATTTTACACAAGAATATGTGCTTTCATGATGTCCTGAGCCAAAGGCTAAGGCTGGATTAATCTTTATATTTATATAATTCTTTTTTTCTTCTTGCCAAGTGGTATGGATATAAACATTATCCACCAAAATAGGTTTTATGCCGTTTTTATATTCTTGTATCCAGTCCTTGTTTTCTTTCTCTACAAGACTTAAATTAGAAATAATTTTATGGTTTAAATTGAAAGTAGTTGTAAGTTTTTGAGCAAATATTTCAAGTGCCCATGAAAGCTCTTCTAAACTCTCATGGGATCTAATATAAACACCATTATCTTTCTCTTCTATAGCTTCTATACCTAAATCAAAAGCAAAATCAAGAAATAAATTTTTATACTGCTCTTCTACGATAAAGAACAATTCGTAATATTTTTTTTGCATTTAGAATTTTAAAAATCAGCCTTTACTCAGCTGCACCTTCTCCACTTCCTATTCCTAAAACATCTTCAAGCTTTTCTTTTAAAACTTGTGGAGTAAAAGGTTTTACAATATAGTTATTTACGCCAGCTTTTAAAGCAGTAATCACTTCAGCTTTTCCGCCCTCAGTTGTAACCATGATAATGGGCATATCTTCATATTTTTTCTCTGCTCTTACTTTTTTTACCAACTCCAAGCCATTCATTTCTGGCATATTCCAATCTGTAATTAAAACTTTTACATCTTCATTTTTAGTTAATAAATCCCAAGCTTCAACGCCATGCTCAGCTTCTAAAACATCATCGTGTCCAAGTCTTGTTAGGGTATTTTTAATAATCCTTCTCATAGTAGAACTGTCATCAACAACTAACAATTTCACAATTTCGTCCTTTCAAAGTTTTTATAGTTTTATTTTACCCTTTTTAGCCTTATTAATCAAGCTAAAAAAATTTTAAAAAATAGCATTATATCATCTTTTATTTAAAATTTTACTCAAATATTATTATTTTTATACTTAACCGTAAATAAATATACACTTAAACCTAAAAGAAGCAAGCTCACTCCACCGATAAGATAAATCGCATAAATCATCTGAGAAAAATCACCAATAGCAAGTTTAAATACCAACATCAAAGCTTCTATAGCCAAAGCAATGATAATAGAACCTAAAAATCTCACCATAGTTTTTTGAATTCCGCCTTCTTCTTTTTTTGTTTTTCCTAATACTTCTTGTTCGATCAAAGTTTTTGCCAAATCGAAAATAGCTAAAGCTAAAGTTATAGCAATAGTACTTTCAAACATATGTTCTATACCTATAGCTTGATTATCAAAAAGACTAAAAAAACCTTTTTGAAATAAAAAGCAAGTAATCACAAATAAAACCAGTGCGAAACAAAAATATACCAAACGACTAAATTGAGTAAAAATAAACTCAAATTTTCCTGCTTGAATAATCCTTAAAATATCTTCAAGCTTGATATCGATACAAACAACAAAAAGCAAGTTATTTTTATCATCGTAAATTGGCATAGAAGCTGTCACGCAAAGTTCGTTGTTTAAAACCGAAGGATAAGGATCGCTTAAAACGCATCGTCTTAATTTTACAGCTCTATAAAAATAAGAACGAGTACTTCTATCCTCACCCTGCCCTATTTCATGAGCCTTATTTAAGGAAATCGCATTTTCTATTTGCATGCCTGAAATATCTAAAATATACAAAGCATCAAAAACAACAACTTCATGAGCTATTTTATCCAAAGCTGTTTTAATCGTTTCAAGGTGAATATCAGGAAGTTTATTAGGTAAATTTCTTGTTAAAATATAACTCATATAAGCTCTAGCACGATAGCGATTATCTTCAAATCTTTGTATATCTTTTATATACATTATACACCTTCTTTATTGTGTTTAAATTCAGGCACAATCTTTAATAAAGCCTCTGAAATATCTTCACATATTTGTAAATTTTCTATCTCTTTATTAAGCCAATCAAGATCAACCTTCTCATTCTTTGCTACAAAAATACTCTCATATTGTGTTTTAGCATCATTTTCATCAATCAAAAGCTCTTCATAAAGCTTCTCACCTTTTCTTAAGCCTGTGATTTTAATTTCTAAATCATTGCGATTAGAAAGTAAAAGCATTTTTTTAGCTAAATCTATGATTTTCACAGGCTTACCCATATCCAAAACAAAAAGTTCTCCCCCTTTTGCGATAGCTCCAGCTTGTAAAACAAGTTGCACTGCCTCAGCCACAAGCATAAAATAACGCACTATATCAGGGTGTGTTAAAGTTAAAGGCTCATTATTGGCAATTTGTGCTTTAAATTTCGGTATCACACTACCACTAGAACCTAAAACATTACCAAAACGCACACAAGCAACTTCAAAATTTTCATCACTCATACTTAAAGTATAAAGCTCGCAAACTCTCTTAGTGCAACCCATAATATTTGTTGGTCGTACTGCTTTATCTGTACTTATCATCACAAATTTAGCTACTTTATTTTCTTTAGCACTATCGCATAAAATTTTAGTTCCTAAAATATTATTAATTACTGCTGAATGTGGATTTTGTTCGCAAAGAGGCACATGTTTATAAGCGGCTGCATGTAAAATAAGCTCAGGTTTATAAGTTTTTAATACCTCATCTAAACTTTGCTTATCTAAAATACTTAACAAAATAGGAGTAATTTTTTCTTTATATAAATTTAAATCATCATTGATTTTATAAAGATTATACTCACTATGATCAACCATGATAAGATGCTTAGCGCCAAATTTAATACATTGCTTACAAAGTTCACTGCCTATAGTTCCACCTGCTCCACTTACCAAAACTACCTTGTCTTTTAAAAAAGCCGCCACAGCACTATCGTCTAAATCTTTTGGTTTTCTAGCAAGCAAGTCTTCTATACTGATATCTCTTGCTTCATTTCTTGTAAAAGAAAATATTTTTACATCGCAAATACCATAAGCTACAAGTTCTTCAAAAAGTTTTTTAAGCTCTTCTTGTTCAAGTCTTAAAGCAATAATGGCAGTTTTTACCCCTTGTTCTACATAAGATTTTATTTTTTCTTTTTCTTCTACAATAAATTTATCACAATAAGTCCCTATAAGCTCTTTCCTCGCATCAACTACACCCACAGGAAAAAGCCCTAAAGAACCTTCTTTTGCGCCTTTTAACAAATGCAAAGCCTTAGAAGTTGCCCCTACTACAATACAAGGAGTTTCTTCTTCTTTCATTTTAGAAGGTTTAAAATCCACAAGCATTCTTTTGCTAATTCTTAAAGTACCTATAAACATATATGAAAGAACAAAATCTATCACAATAGCACTTCTTGGAAAAGGATTAAAAAAATCACTAAAAAAATAAAAAATAAGAAAAAAACAAAACTCAGCTAAAAGCAAAGCAATAAAAATTTTTCTTGCTTCATTGAGAGAAAAAAATCTCCAAGCTACTTTATAAATTCTAAAAACAAACAAAAATAAAAGTTTTAAAACAAGCAAAATAATAGCAGAAATCATCATACCATGATAAAAAATACTCGGAATATCTCCACTAAATCTCAAAGAAAAAGCCAGATAAACGCTAAGTAAAATTAAAACAATATCTGAAGTTAAAAAAAATGCTAATCTTTTGCTTTTATAAAAAATCATTTTAAGCCTTTATGCTCTTTAAGATCAGTTTTGAAATTTGATAAACATCATCTTTACTCATCGCCGTGCCACTTGGCAAACAAATTCCTTTTTGGAAAAATAGCTCACTATTGCCATTAAGATAAGCCTTAGCTCCTTTAAATACTTCTTGAGTGTGCATAGCTTTCCATAATGGTCTTGTTTCTATTTGTTCATTTTTCAAATCTTCTATGAGTTTTGAAATTTTTGGATGCAAAGCGATATTTTTTTGACTGATATTTATATCTTTTTGACAAGCATTAAGTTCATTTTTATCAAAATCAATCAAAGCTGTACTTAACCAGCGATTACTTCTTGAATTTTCTAATTCATCTAAAAAGCTAAAATGCTCTCCTAAAAATTCTTTATACCACTCATAAATTTCTCTTTTTTTAAGCACTCTTTGTTCTAAAACCTCCATTTGTGCTACGCCAATAGCTCCTAAAACATTGCTTAAACGGTAATTATAACCATAATCTAAATGTTCATAATGCAAACAATTTTCCCTTGCTTGAGTGCTATAAAATCTTGCTTTTTCAATCTTTTCTTTATTTTTTCCTATAAGCATACCTCCACCTGAAGTGGTGATAATTTTATTACCATTATAAGAATAAACTCCAAATTCTCCAAAAGTTCCTAAAGCTTTATTCTTATAAAAACTTCCTAAAGCTTCGGCAGCATCTTCGATTAAAACAATTTCATTTTCTTTGCAAATTTTAACAATCTCATCCATTTTTGCAGCATTGCCATAAAGATGAGTTAAAATCAATGCTTTTGGTTTTTTTTCACATTCTTTAATGGCGAGTTTTAACAAATCTACATCAATATTATAAGTTTCATCACAATCTATAAATACAGGCTTTGCTTTAAGATAACAAATAGGTGCTACTGAAGCGATAAAAGTAAAAGAAGAAGCTAAAACGATATCATCTTGTTTTACCCCTGCCACCCTTAAAGCTAAATGCAAAGCCGCTGTGGCTGAATTTAAAGCTAAGGCATTTTCACTTTTGCTATAATCTTTTACACTTTGCTCAAAGCGATTTACAAATTCACCCAAAGGTGCTATATAATTGCTTTTGAAAACTTCTTCTATGTATTTTAATTCATTGCCACCCATATGCGGAGGAGAAAGAAAAAATCTCATGATTTATCCTTTGTATAAAACAAAATTTTTATAAATTGACTCTATTTTACCTAAAAAAATTTACAAAGAATCAAACAAAAATCTTTTTATAATCATTTCATATTTTTCTTTTTGCAGGCACTCCCACAAAAACACCTTTTTCATCTTGACTTTTAACCAAAGTTGCTCCACCACCTAAAATACTATCATCTGCTAAGCTTAAATTAGGCAAAACACAAGAATTAATCCCTAAAAAACAATTTTTACCGATTTTTACATTGCCCGCACACTTAGCCCCTACACTCACATGAGAAAATTCCCCTATCACGCATTCATGTTCAATCACACTTGAAGTATTTAAAATCACGCCTTTTTCTATTTTGGCTTTAGCATTAACTACTACATAAGGCATGATTAAAATTCCTGCATTTTCCTCCACACCTGCACTAGGACTTATAAGTGCACTTTTATGGATAAGATTAACAATTTTAAAGCCATTTTCTGAAATTTTTTGATAAATCTTTTTTCGAATTTCATTGTTTCCTATGGCTATAAAAAAATCATATTTAGGTAAGGTGCTTTCAAATTTCACTCCTTTAAAATCATCTAAAAAAATACATTCTTTATAACCCATATTTTTAGCCACATCTTCACAAACAAGCCCATGACCACTAGCACCATAAATATAAATTTTTTCAGTTCTTGCCATTAAATTTCTCTGTTGTAACATGGCCTTCTTTGCTTACCCCGCTTCGTTTTAAAACCTTTAAAGCTGTTAAAAACATGATTTTTAAATCAAGCAAAAAAGAAATATTTTTCACATAATACACATCAAGTTCGAATTTTTTCTGCCAAGAAATAGCATTTCTACCATTTACCTGCGCCCACCCTGTTATACCTGGACGCACTTTATGACGTAATTTTTGCTCTTCATTGTAAAGAGGTAAATACTCAACCAAAAGAGGTCTAGGTCCAACAAAACTCATATCCCCTTTTAAAACATTAAAAAGTTGTAAAAGCTCATCCAAACTTAAGCTTCTAACGATTTTTCCAAAAGCTTTCAAACGCAATTCATCGCTTAATAACTCACCCTTTTCATCTCTTTCATCGCTCATGGTTTTAAATTTATAAATTTTAAAAATTTTTTCATCTAACCCTGGGCGATTTTGGGTAAAAATCACACTTCCTTGAGTGATTTTTAAAAGTAAAGCAGTGATTAAAATCACCGGAGAAAAAAGCACCAAAAGCACTAAAGCTAAAATAAAATCAAAAATTCTTTTAAAAACTTTTTCATACATTCTTAATTACCCTATCATAAAGTTTTAAATAACGCTGTGCGATATTATTTTCATCGTATTGTAAAGCATCTTGGGCGGCATTTTTAGCTAAATTTAATCTTAATTTTTCATCTTCTAATAAAAGTGAAATTTTTTCGCTTAAATCTTTAGCATTTTTTGTTTTTGCCCAAAGTCCATCATAAGCATTAGAAATAGCCTCCACACAACCTTCGCAATCACTTACCACTATAGCCTTACCGCAAGCTTTTGCCTCCAAAACACTTACAGGAAAGCCTTCTTTATAGCTTGGTAAAACAAAAATATCACAATTTTGCAAAAGCTCGACTATATCACTTCTAGCACCCAAATAATGCACCACGCCAGAGTTTAAAAACTCCAAACTTGCACAAGAAGGATTTTCATCTCTTCCGCCAACTAAAACAAAATTTGCTTTGTCTTTTAGCATAGCAGCACTTTCATAAAATTCTTTCACACCCTTATGCCATAAAGTTCTTGCTATCATAAGCACAATTGGTTTTTTATCTATGTTTAAATTTTTCCAAAAAAGCTCTTTTTTTTCCGATTCTACATAAATAGGAAAAAATTTTTTTACATTGATCCCTACAGATTTTATCACGCAAATTTTATTTTCTTTAAGTCCTAAATTCCGCATAAACTCAGCATTACTTTCATTAACAAAAATAAATTGGTGTGCAAATTTAAAACTTAATTTATAAAGATTATTAATAACAAAACGCACTAAATTTGCCTTGAAACCTTGATCTATATAAAAAGATCCCAAGCCTTCTACCAAAGCAAAACGATAAGGAATTTTTGCCCATTTTGCTGCTAAAATTCCAAAGGTATTGCTTTTATGTGCTGCACTTTGAATAAAATCAAGATTTAAATTTTTCAAAACCTTAGCAAGATAAAAAAAATTCTTTAAAACCACAAAAGGATTTAAACTAGCTCTTGAAAACTCATAAACAATTACTTTTAAGCTAAGATCTCTAAGTTTTTGCGTGTATTCATCTTGCGGCACTATAACAAAAACTTCGTCTTTTCTATCTTTTAACGCTTTTATAATAGGCATTCTAAAATGATAAATACTCGCTCCTGCATGTGATAAAAATCCTATTCTCATTTTCAACCCTTAAATTTTAAGTTTAAAAACCTTAGCATCTCTAGAATTAATCACCAAGTCAAATAAATTCTTATCATAATTTCCCAAAAAAAACATTTGCACATAAGCACTATTAAACATGGTTTTATCCATTAAAATAAATTGTGCATAAGGAATAGCACTATCCTTTAAATAAAAAATATAAAACTGAGCCTTATCATCAATTGGAGTGATTTTGTATTCACCTTGTTTAATAGAATTAATCTCTACGATACTATTTACAGAAACCACATTATCACCTATTTTAAAACTTCTAAAATCATCACTTAAAACCACTCCATTGCTAAGATAAATTTCTCCATTTTTAACATCAAGTGGATAAGCTGTGCTAAAGGTAAAAGGTTTATCCAAAACTCCTGTATCTAAATTAATAAAAGAAAAACTAGCCACCGTAGAAAAAATCAAAGACATTCTAGCGGGCATATAAAGATAAATATCACGAGTTTTTGGCGTATCGATTTTAAAATCAGGTTTTGATAATGAAGCTAGAAACAAATCCACATTGCTTTGATTATAATCTTTCATCATGGCTTGTAAAATGTCTGTTTTTAAAATATCATTTTGCGGAGCATAAAAGCTTTTTTCTGTATATTCTACACTAAGTCTTGCCATATTAGCTGCAGCTTGTTCATCTTTACTTAAAACAAAAGAAGGGAAAAAATTATCCTTACCTAAATGCTTTCCACCATCTACTAAAGTTTTCACATCGCTATAATAACGCACAGGATAACCATAATCCCACCAAGTTACCACATAATCTTCTCTATTGGCTATATTTTTTAATTGATTTAATAATGATGCTTCATTTTGAGAAAAAACTGTTGGTGCTTTATAGTTGTAAATATGAATAAATACTGGGGCTAAAGTCAAAATAGTTGCAAAAACAATACAAATATTTGAAGTTAATTGGCTATATTTTTTAACCAATATAGCCTTACACTCGCTCAATAAAAAACCAAATCCTAAAGCCATTACAGGTACAGAATAAATGGTAAATCTAAGCCCCCCTTTTAAGGCTAAAAACCCAAGCACCAATATAGGTAAAGCCATAATCATACTTTTATGTTTTCTCAAAAGCCATACAAAACCAAACAAAGAAAACAAAAAAACAATTTCACTACCACTAATTCTTCGCATAAATTCGCTAAGATCTACATTTTCAACTTCTTGTATGGTTTGATTGACATTAAAATACATAAAACCCTGTGTTAAATTCGCACTTTCATCACTTCTAAAAATATAAAATTTAAGCTGATAAAGTATAGGATCAACCCCTCCGCTTAAAATCAAAAATATTAAAGTTGCACTACCTAAAATTCCTATAATCATAAAATTTAAGCGTTTTTGCTCTAAGGCGAATAAAGCAAAAAGTATTACTATAATGGCACTTTGATAAAACCATGCTATATTTGAAAGAGTAAGAGAAGACAAAATCACAGCTATATAAAAAATCTTTTCTTTTCTATGAAAAATAAGTGTATAAATTAAAAAAAGTCCAATTAAAGCTACATTTAAAGTATAACTTGAAGGATACCACCAAAGATAAATTCCTATAAATAACGGCAAGGCAATCAATGAAAAAAAGTCTTTTTTTAAAATCATTCTTACCATAAAAAATAAAATAAACATAGGTAAAACAATTACCAGCATATCCGTATCATAATACCCGCTCATAGTGCGATTATAATAACTGTTTGCTATGCTTGCTAAAAGAGCAGCTACAAAGCCCATTAAAGGACGTTTGTATTCATTAGCTAGCAAAATAATAGGAATCACCACCAAAGAAGATAAAAAAGTACTCATATATAAAATGATACTTTCAAAAGAAAAAGGTGTGACTTTATAAAGCCAATAAGTAAGCGTAGATAAAGAAGATCCATAATAACTCAAATCATTAGGCTGATGAAAACCTGCTATCATATCTCTTGCGCCCTCAGCAAAGGCATAGCCATCGTTTGAAATGATCATTAATTGATTATTGAAAAAATACTCATTAAACTCACTTGCCCACCAAACCCAATAAAACCTGCAAAATACACTAAAAACATAAGCTAATACAATCATCGCAAACAAAACTAAATAAGGGTTTTTTAAATACTCTTTTTTCAACATCTTTTATCCTAATAAATATTTCAAAGCATCACGTGCAATTTTTACTTTATCAAAAGCCTTAGCCCTAGTTTTAGCCTTATTTTTATACGCTTTTCTTAATTTATCATCTTCAAGCATAGTCTTTAAACCCTGAAACATAGAGTTTTCATTATCTACTTCTACTAAAAGTCCAAATTCATCATCTCCAAAAAGCTCTCTTGCACCACTTTTATGATCAGTGCAAACTACCGCACAAGAACAAGCTAAGCTTTCAATTAAAACATTTGAAAAACCTTCAAACACAGAAGCAAAAGCAAAAAATTCACATTTAGCCATGTATTTATAAGGATTATTATCAAATCCTAAAAGCAAAACCTTTTCTTCTAAATTTAACTCTTTAATCAAAGCCAAAAGCTCATCTTTAAGCACACCTTCACCTAAAATCACAAGCTTTAAATCTGTTTTCAATCTCGCATAAGCACGAATTAATAAAGCATGATTTTTACCTTTATCAAGCCTGCCTACACTTAAAATAAATTTATCTTTTAAAGCTATATCTTCAAGAGCTTTTTGCTCTATGTTTTCTAAATCGATGGCATTGTATAAAATTTCACATTTTTTTGGATTTATACTAAAATTTTGCACTAAATCTTCTAAATTTCCTTTAGAATTAGGCAAGATTAAATCAGCCCTTGGGTAAAGTAAAGAAATTAAAAATTTATTTGCCAAAGAATTAAAATTATTTTTCATATACATCACACTTGGTGTAGTGCATTCATTGATCACAAGGCGAGTTTTGTTTCCAAACATTCTTGCCATTAAAGCTATATAATTAGGTCGATTTAAAAAAACAAATTCTGTATCAATGCCTAAATTTCTGCAAAGTTTTTTGTATTTTAAAGCCAAAAAAGGTAGTTTTAAAAATTTCAAAATAGGATTTTCACTAGGTTTTGAACATTCTAAAAAATGAATTTGACACTCTGGAATTTCATAAGAAATTTTATCATTCATCAAGATCAAATGCACTTCAAATTTCAAACTTAAAATAGGCAATAAAGTCGCCACAACTCTTTCAGCACCACCACTTCCTAAAGAATAAATAAAAATGCCTAATTTTTGCATAAAGCCACCCGAATTTTTGATAATTTTTCAATCATATTATTTGGAATTATACTTAAAATGAGTAATATCAAAGCAGGAGCGTTGATTTTTATACTCAGGCTTTTAAACAAACATTTATAAAGAGCTTTATAATTTTTTGCAAGTTTTGCATAATAAGCTGCCATTTTATAATAACTCGCACAAGTTTTTTTATAATCTTTATCCTTACTCATTCTAAGTTCATTTTCTAAAATTTTAGCAAGCTCTAAATATCCTAAATACACCCTATAAGCATTTTTACTCGCCCCTAAAGTCACGCTATCTTGCCTAAAAATCCTATAAATCCTAAAAGCCTTATGGATATAAAAACTTTTTTCCTTGTATAAATTTACCCAAAGCGTGGCTTCATTGCCATAAAATTCTTCATTAAAACGCTTGTTTTCAAGTAGAGATTTTTTAAAAACAGAAAAAAACTCTCCGCTAAATTTAGCCATTAAAAAATCTTTTTTAGAAATTTCACTATCTTTTTCCAAGCCCTTGCCGCTAAATTCCTTGCTTAAATTTCCTTCTTTTTCTATCAAACAATTTCCAAAAACATGAGCATAACCCTCATTTGCTTTTTGCATCAAGGTACTTAAAGCCCCGGATAAAAGCTCATCATCATCATCTAAAAAAGTTACAAACTCGCCACTTGCTTGATCTAAGCCATTGTTTTTATTGCCATTTGGACCTTGTTTGTAATTTTGATTTAAAAAATACTTAATGCGATCATCATCTTTTTGTAAATTTTGCACCACACTTTTAGTATCATCACTAGAATTATCATCACTTATAATAATTTCTAATTCTTTAAAATCTTGATTTTGTATGCTTTTAATAGCCTTTTCCAACAAAGCTTGACGATTAAAAGTTGGTACTATAACAGAAAGTTTAGGCATTTTTAACCTCGGCTATAAGCTTAAGCCATTCTTCTTTGATATGAGAAATTTCAAAGTCTTTACACCTTTGTTTGGCACTATTTACAAGTTCTTTTCTAAAATTTTCATCATTTAAAACAAGTTCGAGTTTTTTAGCAAGTGCTATTTCATCATCACAACCTACCAAAAGCCCATCATGATTATCTTTGATTAAATCCTTAGCACCATTATAATAAGAACTTGAAATTCTACAAACCTCAAAATACAAACTTTCAATTAAAACCGTTGGCAAACCCTCTACAAAAGAACAAAGGCAAAGCACTTTTGCTTTTTCATAAAGAGCCTTGACATTTTCAACACGTCCTAAAAAATCAACTTTTATTCCTAAAGATTTTACCTTATATTCAAGTTCTTGCCTTAACTCTCCATCTCCTGCTATAACAAATTTATAATTTTCTTGCAAATTTTTATCCAAATGCGCTATAGCTTTTAAAAACATTGCAGGGTTTTTGTTGTGATCTAAACGCCCTATAAAAAGAACTACATTTTCTTTTTCAAAACTAGAATCAAAAGGAATTTCTTCGCTAAAATGGCAAGGGTTTAATAAAAGCTTAACCCTTTTTACAAATCTTTCATAATACACCTTATCACTGCTTCCAAGCACACTTAAAGCATCACAAAAAGGATAACTTACCCTTCTTAAAAAACGCCAAATTTTAGGTTTTAAATACGCTTCATTACTATGCTCACTTATAATGAGTGGAGTTTTAAGCCCTATTTTCGCAGCAATACAAGCAATATTAGTCGTGTCCAAAAAAGAAATAAAAACATCAGCCTTACTTTCTTTCAAAGCCTTTCTTAAAGCAAAAAATTTCTTAAAACGACTTGCGATTTTATGATAAAGTGTATCAAATCTAAATTGTTCTAAACTTGTAACTTTAACTTCATTTTCAAGCTTATAAAAAGATTCTCCTGCATGAAATTTAATAATATTTACTTCATGCTCTTTACAAAGTGCATTAGCTAAAGTTACCAAAACACGCTCAGCGCCTCCTGAATTTAAAGTTGCGATAATAAAGCTTATTTTCATCATTTCTCCTCTTTAAGCTTACCGTGTTCTAAACGATAAACCTTATCACATTGCGTTATCGTAGAAAGGCGATGTGCGATAATAATCATGGTTTTATCTTTAGAAATTTTATAAATTTCATCCATGATTTTTGCTTCACTTTGAGTATCAAGCGCAGAAGTTGCTTCATCAAGCACTAAAATTTCAGGCTCTAGATATAAAGCTCTTGCTATAGCTATGCGTTGTTTTTGTCCCCCGCTTAAATTACTCCCCCCATCACCTACTTTTGTTTGCACTCCTTGAGGTAAATTTTTTATAAAATGCTCTAAATTTGCTTGTTTGATAACCCTGTTAAGTTTTTCTTCATCAACCGCATCTGTAAAAGTGATGTTTTTAGCTATGCTGTCATTAAAAAGATAGATATTTTGTGGGATATAGCCTATTTTTTGGCGATAATTTTTTGCATTGCTTGCATTTAATTCTTGCTTATCAATTAAAATTTGCCCTTCTTCGGGTTTTAAAAGTCCTATGATAAGATCTACTAAGGTGCTTTTTCCACAACCACTCTCCCCTATAAAAGCGATTTTTTCGCCTTTTTTAATGTTTAAGTTAAGATTTTTAAATAAATGTTTTTTTCCCTCATAACCAAAGCTAAGATTGCAAATTTTAAGCTCTTGATTAAAGCTTAATTTTTCCTCGCCCAAATTTTCTTCTTCTTGTCTTAAATTTTGATAAATAATATCCAAAGAAGAATGATAATAAAGCAAATCATGATAACTTGTAATAATACGATTTGCGCTTGGCATTAAGCGATAAAGCGCTAAAACAAAAATAGAAATCGTGGATAAAATACCTGAAATATCACTTTCATTTTTCAAAACCAAAAATACCACGATAAAAACAAGTACACAAAAACCTATTCCTTCAAGATAAATTCTAGGCACTGCAGCTACGCTTTCATTGGTAATATTTGCTTTAGAAAAAACTTCACTTTGTGCTTTAAAAAGGCTTAATACTCCATCTTCTTTGGTTTTAAGCTTGATAAATTTAAAATTATTTAAATTTGTATTTAAAATTTCGAAGAAATTTTTCATCGCTTCTTCGCGTCTTAGTCCTGCTTTTTTAATGATAGGGCTTAAAATTTTCACTAAAATAAAGGCATTTAACACCATAAAAATACTTAAAAATAAAGTGATTTTATAATTAATCAAAAGCATTAAAGCATAAAGCAAAAGCACTACAAAAATTTCACTCATCAAAAGTAAAAATGATGAAATCATAGTGCTTAGATTATAAACTTCTCCTGTAATGGACTTTAAAATTTCAGATTGATTTTTTTGAGTAAATTTTTCATAATTAATATTTAAAAATTTAGAAAAAACCTTATAAGCAATCGCGTGATAACGCCCCTTAGAAAATCTTGCCAAAAGATGGAAATAATACGCATTTAACAAAGCTCTAAACACATAAAAAACAATAAGCCCCACTCCAAAATAAACAATGATTTCAAAAACAGGGATATTAAGATATTCTTTTAGGCTGATTAAATATTTATTACGATCAAAATAAGAAAAATCACTAGCCAAAGTGATAAAAGGCATTACCAAAGAAATTGCAAAAGTTTCTATAAAAGAAACAAATACTGAAAAAACAAGCAAGAAAAATAAAAAATTTTTATCTTCCTTGCTTAAAATAAAAAAAAGTTTTTTTAACACTGTTTTTCCCAATCAAAAGCAGATTTACAAATAAGCTCCAAATCATCATATTTAGGCTGCCAAGAAGTAAGATTTCTGATTTTACTTGCATCAGAAATCAACACACTAGGATCGCCCGCACGGCGTGGGGCAAGTTCTACTTTAAAATCCACTCCGCTAACTTTTTTCATCGCTTCAATCACTTCTTTTACACTAAAACCATGTCCATAACCTACATTAAAAACATTGCTTTCATTCTCTTGTAAATAATCCAAAGCCGCTAAATGCGCGCTTGAAATATCATCTACATGGATAAAATCTCTTATACAAGTACCATCTTTTGTATCATAATCATCGCCAAATATGAAAAGTTTATCACGTTTTCCTGCGGCACATTCAGCTGCAACTTTTATAAGCAAAGTCGCTTTTGGATAGCGTTGTCCTAAAGTATAATCCATGCAAGCACCTGCAACATTAAAATATCTTAAAATACAATGCTTAAATTCAGGATTTGCCATACTTGCATCACGCAAAACTTCTTCGCTCATAAGCTTACTACGCCCATAAGGATTAATAGGTGCTAAAGGACTTGTTTCGCTCACAACAGGAGTTTGTGGTTCGCCATAAGTGGCTGCCGTTGAAGAAAATATAAATTTATTCACTCCAGTTTGCAAACAAGTTTCGATGAGATTTGTCGTATTAACAGTGTTGTTCATATAATATTTTAAAGGATTTTGCATACTTTCAAAAACTTCAATACTCGCTGCAAAATGCACAATAGCGTCAAATTTTTCTCTCTCAAACAATGCTTTTACGCCTTGAAAATCACTTAAATCTTGTTCAAAAAATTTAAAAGCTCTTATTTTTTGCAAATCTTCTATTGCGATTTTAGAGCCCTTAGAAAGATTATCTAAAACACAAATTTCATGATCTGTTTTTAAAAATTGTCTTAAAGTATGAGAACCTATATAACCTGCACCACCACTAATAAGAATTTTCATCATCATTCCTTTTTTCTAAAAATGTCAAAAATAAATTTTAATATATTTTCTTAAATACTTAAGATCGAACTTTTGAAATTTCACTCTCACAAGCTTTTGCAAAAACTTCTGTATAAGAACGATCTGATTTTTTTTCACGCAAAAAATCTCTCATATAAGAAAGAAAATCAACATAATCTTCTTCACTAACATTAGCTTTAATAAGTTCATATTTTAAAAAAAGCATATAGGTATTTAAAACATCACTTTCACAATATTCGTGAATTTTTTCAAGTTCATTTTCATAAAAAAGTTTCATCACCTCATCGCCATGCACATCATATTTTCCTGGCAAACCCACCATAGAGCAAAGTGTATCAAGCTTTATTCCACGCCCATTAGATCCTAAGGATTCTAATAAATCACAATGTTTTAATTCTGAAAATCTTGTTTTATAATTATTCCATTTATCGCTTTGAGTATCTAAATAAGTTGCTGCTTTTAAATTGTATTTTAAAGCCCTTAAAACAAGAACAGGCATATCGAAATTTTTACCATTAAAGCTGACTAATTTTGGCTCATAATTTTCTATAAAATTAAAAAAAATCTCAATCATTTCTTTTTCATTTTGCCCATCAATTTTATTTACTTTGATAAATTTTCCAAAATTATCGCTTAAAACCGCACAAATACTGATGATTTTATGGTAAGGCAAAGGCAAAAACTCACTCCCACTTTGTTCTTTTTGCCACTGAAGTGCTTTCAAACTTACCTCTAAATCACTTCCTTCAAAACCTAAAGTTTTGCGGATAAGCTCAACATCTGGCACACTCTCACAATCAAAAACACAAATATAACCTTCATTTTTTGCCATTTTTAACCTTTTTTTAAATAATTTCGCTAAAATCATAGCAAAAATTTTAAAATATTAGGCTTTTAATGAAAATAGCAATTGTTCGTTTGTCAGCACTTGGCGATATTATCCAAAGTGCCGTGGTTTTGCAATTTATCAAAAATTTTAAAAAAGATATAGAAATTCATTGGTTTGTAGATGAAAAATTTGAAGGCATACTTAAAAACCATCCTTTCATAGACAAACTCTATGCCCTACCCTTAAAAGACAAAAAAATTTTAAAAAGCCTAAAAATTCTTCTTAAAGCAAGAAAAAACAACTATAATGCAGTAATAGATCTACAAGGGCTTATAAAATCTGCTATTGTAAGTCGAATTTTAAGTAGAAATAATTTTGGTTTTGATAAAAATAGCCTTAAAGAAAGTTTTGCTCATAATTTCTATAACCAAAAACTTGAGTTAGATTACAATGAAAATGTATTTGTAAGATACTTAAGTCTTACCTCCTTTATGTTAAATACTGATTTTAATGTCAAAAATTTAGCCTTTAAACAAGATATTTTTAGCGTAGATGAAAATTTAAAACAACTCTTAAACAATAAACTCAAGCTCGACAAAAACGAAAAAAACATACTCATACATGTAGGTTCAAGTGTAGAAAATAAAATCTATCCTAAAACCAAACTTGCTATACTTTGCAAACTTTTAATCAATAAATTTCAACAAGCAAAAATTTGGCTCGCTTGGGGAAATGTAAAAGAATACGAATTTGCCAAAGAGGTTTTAAATCTTAGTGGTATTGATGAAACACATATAGAATTAGCGCCAAAATTCAGTCTTGAAGAACTAATGGCTTTTACAAAAATGATGAATTTAATCATAGGAAATGATAGTGGCCCAACACATTTGGCTTTTGCTTTAAACAAAGCATCTATTACGATTTTTGGTGCAACACCAAGCTACCGCAATGCTTTTCAAACTCATATCAATAAAATCATTGATGCAGGTAAAAAAATCCAAAATTCCAAGCATATCGATAAAAGTGATTTTTGTATCACGCGTATAGAAGAAGAAGATATCTTCAAACTTGCCAAAGGCTTACTTAATGAAAAATAGTGATAGAATATATCTTAGTCTTTATTATATTTTGAAATTTTTTGTTACTTTTATGCCTGATTGTATCTTGCATTTTTTAGCTTTGATTGCAGCAAGAATCACTTTTCATCTTAACAAAAAACATCGCAAAATCATTGATACAAATTTGCAAATCTGTTTTCCTCAATACGCTCAAAAAGAACGCGATAAATTGTCTTTGAAAATTTATGAAAATTTTGCTCAATTTGGAATTGATTGTTTACAAAATCAAAACACCACCAAAGAAAAAATTCTCGATAAAGTAAATTTTATCAATGAAAATTTTCTTACAGATGCTCTAGTTTTAAAGCGTCCTATTATCTTCACAACTGCACACTATGGAAACTGGGAAATTTTAAGCCTTGCTTATGCAGCTAAATATGGTGCGATTTCCATAGTGGGAAAAAAGTTAAAAAGTGAAATTATGTATGAAATTTTAAGCCAAAGTCGCACTCAATTTAACATAGAACTTATTGACAAAAAAGGCGGTATAAGACAAATGCTAAGTGCTCTAAAAAAAGAGCGAACTTTAGGAATTTTAACCGATCAAGACTGCACTGATAAAGAAAGCGTGAAGCTAAAATTTTTTGGCAAAGAAGTAAACTATCAAATGGGAGCAAGTTTTATCGCTCAAAAAACTAATGCTTTGATCATCCCTGTTTATGCCTATAAAGAAGACGGTAAATTTTGCATAGAGTTTTTTAAAGCAAAAGATTCTCAAAATGCAAGTTTAGAAGAACTGACACTTTATCAAGCACAAAGTTGCGAAGAAATGATTAAAAAAAGACCTTGGGAATACTTTTTTTTCCATAGACGCTTTGCAAGTTATAATCAAGGAATATACTCATGAATATTTCAATAGTAATACTAACTTTTAATAGCCAAAAATATCTTCAAGAAGTATTACAAAGTGTTAATTTTGCCAATGAAATTATTTTAATAGATAGCGGAAGCACAGATGATAGTCTAATAATAGCAAAAGCTTTTAAAAACGTCAAAATTTTTCATCAAGATTGGCTTGGTTTTGGAAAGCAAAAACAATTTGGAGTTGAAAAAGCAACTAATGATTGGATATTTGTTTTAGATAGTGATGAAGTTTTTACTGAAGAATTAAAAGAGGAAGTATTACAAATAATTAAAAATCCACCATTTAAAGCATACAAAGTAGCAAGATTAAATTTTTTCTTTGGAGAAGCAATAACAAAAATGGGGCTATATCCTGATTATAACATAAGATTATTTCATAAAAAATATGCCAAATTTAATGAAAGAGAAGTTCACGAAAGCATAATCTGTCAAGAAAAAATAGGGAAATTAAAACATCATTTTTTACATTATGCTTATGAAAACATCGAGCAATTTATAGATAAGCAAAACAAATACTCAAGTCTAAATCCTAAAAAAAATAACCTTCTTAAAGCTTTAATAAATCCTTATTGGACTTTTTTTAAACTTTATTTTGTAAAATTAGGTTTTTTAGAAGGCAAAAGAGGTTTTATCATAGCAAAGCTTTATGCACAATATACTTTTTGGAAATATATTAAATAGGAGTGCAACAATGAAAGGCATTATTTTAGCTGGAGGTAGTGGAACTAGACTTTATCCTAGCACATTAACTTTATGCAAGCAACTTTTACCTATATACGATAAACCAATGATTTATTATCCTATGTCTGTTTTAATGCTTGCAAAAATTAAAGAAGTTTTGATTATTTCTACTCCAAAAGATATTGATAGATTTAAAGAGCTATTCAAAGATGGTTCTTTTCTTGGAATGCAAATTCAGTATAAAATTCAAGAGCGTCCAGAAGGTTTAGCACAAGGACTTATTTTGGCGCAAGATTTTATTCAAGATGATGATATTGCATTAATTTTAGGAGATAATATTTTTTACGGACAAGGCTTTAGTGATATTTTGGAAAATGCAAAAGATGACTTAAAAAAAGGATTTGCTAGTATTTTTTCTTATCATGTAAAAGATCCAGAAAGATTTGGAGTGGTAGAAATAGATCAAAATGGAAATGTTTTAAGCCTGGAAGAAAAACCCAAAAATCCAAAAAGCAACCATGTGGCAACTGGTTTATATTTTTATAATAATGATGCTATAGATATTGCAAAAAATGTAAGACCAAGTGCAAGAGGAGAACTTGAAATAACAGATGTAAATATAGAATATTTAAGGTTAAATAAGCTAAAATCACAACATTTAGGAAGAGGTTTTGCTTGGATTGACACAGGAACTCACGATAGTCTTATAGAAGCTAGTTCGTTTGTGCAAACCATAGAATTAAGGCAGGGTTATAAGATTGCCTGCTTGGAAGAAATAGCCTACAATAACAACTGGATAGATAATGAAGTCCTAGAAAAAAGAGCATTGTTACTTTCAAAAAGTAATTATGGTCAATATTTATATAAAATACTTAGTCAAGGAAAATAATGTATATTTTAGTTACTGGCGGAGCTGGTTTTATAGGTAGTAATTTTTTATTATATTTTTTTGAGAAAAATCCAGATGCTAAAATTATAAATTTAGATTTTTTAACATATGCTAGCGATATATCAAATTTAAATGAATTAAAAAATAATCCTAATTATATATTTATTCAAGGAGATATTAGTGATGTTTTTTTGATTAATGAAATTTTCAGAAAATATAAAATAAATGCGGTTATAAATTTTGCAGCAGAATCACATGTAGATAATTCCATAAAAAATCCAGATATTTTTATAAAAACAAATATATACGGAACTTGGAATTTATTAAACTCAGCTTATAAAACTTGGTTTCTCGAACCTTTTCTTAAAAAAGACGAATTTAAACAAAGTTTCTTTTATCAAATAAGTACAGATGAAGTTTATGGATCTTTAGGAGAAAATGGAAAATTTACAGAAGATAACGCTTATGCTCCAAATTCCCCTTATTCAGCTTCAAAAGCAAGTGCTGATATGCTTGTTAGAAGTTATCATTATACTTATGGATTAAATGCTGTTATCTCTAATTGTTCTAATAACTATGGACCTTTTCAGCACGATGAAAAACTTATACCCACTATAATAAGAAATGCTTTAAATGGGACTCCGATTCCTATATATGGAGATGGTAAAAATATAAGAGATTGGCTATATGTAAAAGATCATTGCATAGCTATAGAAAATATTTATAAATATACTTTTGAAAAAATAAACAAAAATGATATTTTTTTTGATTCCTTTAATATAGGAACAAATGAAGAATGGCAAAATATAGACATAGCTAATAAAATTTGTTCTTATTTAGATAATGTATTGCCAAAAAAGACTTCTTATAAAGAACAAATTATTTTTGTAAAGGATAGAGTCGGTCATGATAGAAGATATGCCATAGATTCGACAAAATTACAAAGGGTTATAGATTGGAAAGCACAAGAAAATTTTAATAGCGGTTTAGATAAAACTATACAATGGTACATTAAAAAATACAGGGGTTAAATTTGAACTATACAATATTAAAATTCAAAGCCATAAATAGTAAAAATTCAATATTAAATGTCCATCAAAAAGATGTAAATTGTCCATTTGAAATTAAAAGAATTTTTTATATATATGATTTTTTAGATGATTCAATAAGAGGTGATCATGCTAATTTAAATTCAGAATTTATTTTTATAGCTTTAAATGGAAGTTGCGAAATTTTAATAGACGATGGAAAAACAAAACAAAAAATAATATTAAACAACAAAACCAAAGGCTTATATATAGATAAAATGATATGGAAACAAATGTATAATTTTTCTAAAGATTGTATTTTATTGGTATTAACAAATACTTATTATGATGAAAAAGAGTATATTTATGATTATAAGTATTTTTGTGAATTAAAAAATAATATGGGGGGGGGGTATGCTATAAAAACCATGCCTTAAAAGCGGCATGAAAAGTTATAAAATTTTAAAGTTAGATGCCATAAAAGATGATAGAGGTAAATTAGTAGCTTTAGAAAGCAATAAAGAAATTCCATTTGAGATAAAAAGGGTGTATTATATATTTGATACAGATCCAAATTTTCCAAGAGGAGCACATGCACATAAAAATTTAGAGCAAGTGCTTATAATGATGAGTGGTTCTTGTGATATAATACTAAATGATGGAAAAAATTGTGAAAAAATTTGTTTAAAACGTCCTGATATGGGTCTTTATATAGGTAAAAATATGTGGAGAGAAATGAAAAATTTTTCTTATGGAGCAAAATTGCTAGTTTTGGCAAGTGATTTTTATGATGAAAAAGAGTATATAAGAAATTATGATGAGTTTTTAAGGAATATTAATGATACATAAAATGTCAGATGTACAAAGTAGTAATATAGGTAAAAATACAAATATATGGCAATTTTGCGTAGTTTTACCTAATGCTAAAATAGGAGATAATTGCAATATATGTTCTCATTGCTTTATAGAAAATGATGTTGTGATTGGAGATAATGTTACGATTAAGTGCGGGGTTCAAATATGGGATGGTATAACAATAGAAGATAATGTTTTTATAGGGCCAAATGTAACATTTTGTAATGATAAATATCCAAAATCAAAACAATATCCAAAAGAATTTTTAAAAACTATAATTAAAAAAGGCGCGAGTATTGGTGCAAATGCTACTATTTTACCAGGTGTGGTTATAGGAGAAAATGCAGTTGTAGGGGGGGGGGCTATCGTTACAAAAGATATTGCAGCCAATACAACTTATTATTGCAAAATTATCTAACTCTTTATGCAAAACAAAGTTATATTATCATGATTAAAATATGTATAGCTGGAAAAAACAATATTGCCGTTAATTCATTACAGTTTATTTTGAAAAATTACTTTGAAGCAGATCAAATTGTTGTTATACCCAATAAAAATGACAAGGGCATAGACTCTTGGCAAAAATCACTATTAAAATTTGCCTTAGATAATAATATAAAAATTGTAACTTTAGATGAAATATATAATATTGAACAAATAATATTTTTTTCTTTAGAATTTGATCAAATTATTAAAATAGAAAATTTTAAATCAGACAGGTTGTTCAATATACACTTTTCCGCTTTACCTAAGTATAAAGGAGTTTTTACCTCAATTACACCAATTTTAAATAATGAATTGGAATCTGGAGTTACTTTGCATCGTATAGATAACGGCATAGATACTGGAAATATTATTGATCAACACTGTTTTCCAATCGATATTAATGATACAGCCAGAGATCTCTATTTTAATTATTTAAAATATGGAGAATCTATCTTTAAGAAAAATATACAAACAATTATAAATAATTCATATAAAGATCTTAAACAAACCAACATCAATTCAAGTTATTTTTCACGAAAAGATATAAATCTTGTCCATAAAATTAATTTTAAAAAAACAAGCTTTGAAATACATAATCAAATTCGAGCATTTATTTTTCAAGAATATCAACTTCCCATTATCAATAATAGTAAAATTATTAAATCTATTTTAGCAAACGAATTTATAGGATATAATGTCTTTGAAGAATTTGAAAACTATTTTATAATTTCAGGTATTGATGGATTTAAAATTATCGCTCAAAAATTAAATAAGTTATAATATTACAAGGATAAAGTAATGGCAAAAATTTCTATTCTAACCCCATGTTTTAATCATGAAAAATATGTGAGTTATTTTTTACAAAGTGTTTTAGAGCAAAGTTTTAGTGATTTTGAGCTCATTATAGTAGATGATTGTTCAAATGATAATAGCACAAAAGAAATTCAAAAATTTAAAGATCCAAGAATAAAACTTATAAAACATGAATTTAACAAAGGTATAAATGCCACATTAAATACAGCTTTTGAAAACTCAAATGGAGAATACATAGTATTTTGTGCAAGTGATGATATATTAGAAAAAAATGCTTTAGAAATTATCTATAAAACATTTAAAGATAATGATATTATAGCTGTATATCCAAATTTGATTTGTATAGATGAAAATAATGAAATTTTAGGGAACTTATATCCATTAAAACAAAGAAATAAGGTTGAATTATTATATTATTTATTTATGCGATACAACTGCTTAACATCAGTTGGATTATCTTTAAAAAGAGATGTTTTTGAAAAATTATATCCTTTACCAAATTCAATGTGCAACTATCAAGATATGAAGATGCATATTGATATATTAAATATTGGCGAAATTAAAATACTTGAAACACAACTTATAAGATACAGAAGAACTAGGGACAAAACAAATATAAGTGCTCATAATAGCATCACAACAACTCGAGAAAACCTAGAAACAGAAATGCTCTTAGATACTTACTTAAAATTTGATAATATATTTTTATTAGAACAAATTTTTCATAAAGAAATAAATAAAACAAACATAAAACCTTATCAAGAGACATTACCCTTTTTTTTAGGAATAATGGCTTTAGAATCTGAAAACATATATAAAAAATATTGGGGTTATCATAAAATAATGGAATTTTATAAAAATGATGCTAATGCTAAAATTTTATATGAAAAATATAATTTTACATTTAAAGACTATCTGCAATTAGCAAAAAAATGCGATACAGGGGATATTTTTATAAAAAAATATAGAAAATATAAAAAAATGTTTAATTATACAGCTTTATTATTAGGTATAATTGTATTTATTTTAATTTTTAATTTTATAATAATGGAAATCAAATGATAAAATTTTTAGACTTAAAACAAATAAATGATAGATTTAATACTGAATTTATAACAAAATTTAAAGAAATTCTAGAAAGTGGTTGGTATATACTTGGAAAGCAATGTGAAAAATTTGAAAATAATTTTGCAAAATATTGTGGGGTTAAACATTGCATAGGCGTTGCAAATGGGCTTGATGCTTTAAGATTGATCATAAAAGCTTATGACTTTAAAGAAAATGACGAAATCATAGTTCCCGCAAATACATACATAGCATCAATTTTAGCTATAACTGATAATAAATGCAAACCTATACTGATAGAGCCTGATATCAATACTTACAACATAAATCCTGATTTAATAGAAGAAAAGATCACAAAAAAAACTAAAGCTATCATGGTTGTTCATCTTTATGGTCAAGTTTGTGATATGGAAAAAATTCAGTTGTTAGCTAATAAATACAATTTAAAAATTATAGAAGATTGTGCTCAAGCACATGGCGCTATTTATAAAGATAAACGAGTTGGAAATTTGGGAGATGCCGCCGGTTTTTCTTTTTACCCTGGTAAAAATTTAGGTGCTTTAGGGGATGCTGGGTGTATTTGCACCAATGATGATAATTTTGCATCTAAAATTAGAGCTTTAGCAAACTATGGCTCTCATAAAAAATATGAAAATTTATATACAGGATTAAATTCTAGATTAGATGAGATACAAGCTGCTTTTTTGGATATAAAATTAAAATATTTAGATGAAGACAATAATAAAAGAAAAAATATAGCAAATTTTTATCTACAAAATATAAAAAATGAAAATATTATATTACCTAGTAATAAATTTGATCATGTTTGGCATCTATTTGTAGTCAAAACAAAACTTAGAGATAAATTACAACACTATCTAAATAATCATGATATTCAAACTATTATACACTATCCTATCCCTCCTCATAAGCAAAAATGCTATAAAGATTTAAATCATTTACAACTACCCATAACAGAAAACATCCATCAAGAAGTTTTGTCATTACCTATATCGCCAACCATGAAAGAAAATGATTTTAAAAAAGTGGCTGATATATTAAACAAATGGAAAGTCTGATAGATCGCTCTCTCTATTTTATTCACTTATTCTTTAAAAAATTTCAAGAAATTTTTTATAGTATTCCCAACTATTAATAATATCTGGTCTATGCTCTTTTATATGTTGTAATTCATAATCCAAAATATTTTTAATTTTTTTTCCTAAATCTTGATGCTCCTTTAAATAATTTAAAACATCTTCTTCTTTTACCATATTTTCAAGTCTTTCATTCGCTTTTTTCTCTAAAATAATCATAAATTTTTCAAAATATTCTCTAAGATCATTGATTAAAGCTTTATCATCTTTAATAATGGTCCAATTTTTATTTTCTATATTAATCGAAATTTTATCAAATAACTTGCTTTTTGTGTTTACAAGTTCTTTTTTTATATCAATTAAATCATCTTTTATCTCATTATAATGCTTATCATTGTCTAAAAATACTTTATTTTCATCAGATACTATTATCAAAATATCATTATTGACAATAAGTCTATAAGGTAGCAAATAATACAATTCGTTCCAAAATTTCTGCTTAAATTTATATTCATCATTATCATTTGGTTCTTTAAAATTAAGCTCTTTAGCAAGAGTTTTTATAGTGGCAAATGCATTATCTTTTGAAATTGATTTCGTGTCTACATATAATATATTTTTGTTTTTAATCAAATTTATATTTGAAAAATAGCTAAAACTTAGCTCTTCGTTTACGATAAAATAGATAGATGATAAATCAGGTTTTTTAAGATTAGCATTATGTCCATTTTTATCTGTATATCTTATTCTATCTAAATTTTCAAATATATCTTCATTTATATAAAAATTTTTTAATTCATTTTTACCAAGTTCTTCAATCTTATAAGAACCATGATTAACCATTGTTTTTAATCTAGATATAGGATCTCTTGTCAAAATTACAACAGGCTTATTTTTATTTAAAATTTTACTTATATGCTTATATTTTGGCTGCATACTTTGATACCAAGCTATTTCTACATAATAATTTTTTTTATTAAAATTCTTATATTCTTTATAATAACTATAATTATTCTGATATAAGACAAAGTCATCTAATTCGCAATATTTTAAAAAACTTTTAAAAGCCCAATGCCCACTTACACCATAGCTAAATAATATAAATTTATAATCATCTTTTAAAGGTTTACAAAATTTTAATAAATAAGGAGTAAAAATATTGATATTAAATTTTTTCTCATATTTAGTGTATATTTTATTTTTTTTATATTTTATAAATTCAGCTATTCCTTGTTGTTTGATTATTTGTATGGATTTCGATTTTTTCATTGATTTTCCTTTATATATTTTTTTAAATATAGCAATTTTTCTTTAGTTACCATATCAGGTGATATGATATCTTTATATTCTTTGATACTAAAATCATCTATGGGAATTAATTCTATCTTATTTTTATCTAAGCTTCTCTTAAAATATGGAAAATGATAATTTAAAAATTCTGTTTGATAAATTTTTAACTTTTTTATATCCAAATACTCCATACAATACCTATCTTCATGCATACTTTCTGCCCATTTAAGATGATTATTTTTTATCAACCATTGATCATTACTCTTGTTATTCAAGATATTATTGATACTCTTATACTTTACTATAAATACCTCAGCTCTATCATCATCTTTATAATAAAAATCTATTCGAGAATAACAAAGTATATCATAGTCTTTTTTAGGTATATAAAAACTTTTGTATAATCTTTTAGCATCATAAATATGATCAACATCTATTTTTATAAGCCATTCGTTTTTTGGGATATAATTCATTACATAATTACAAAATTGGTAAAATTTATTCTTTTCGCTTTGCGGATTTTCAATTTGTACTTCATAAGGGTATTTTACTGGTATAAAAGAAGGATACTGTTTGCAAAATTCTAAGATTATCTCTTCGCTTCCATCATTGCAATCATTATATCCTATAATCCCTCTTTGTATAGCCGGAAGTATACTTTTTAACGAAGCTTTCAAAGTTAATGCTTCATTTTTTACTCTTATATAAGCCCATGGATTTAAAGGGGATTTTGGATTTTTCGAATTTTCATCAAAATCAAAAAATCCTTTGTGTTTAGATTTTATAATGTGATTTATTTTATAAAAATGTTCATTATCATATTTTTCTATATTATCTACTATATCTTTTGGAATATACGAATTTAAATTATCAAGTTTTATTTGCATAAATTGATTGAGTAATTTTTCTCTAATTATTGCTCTTATATTTTTATTTGGTATAAACAAGCATACAATCTTCGCTAAATATTTTTTTAAATAATACGGATAATATATCATTGCCATAACCTTTTTTTATTTATATTATAGTATAATTTTATCTTATAAATTATTATGATAGGTTTTTATTTATGAAATTTTTTATAATCAATTTAAAAATAGCCGAAGATAGAAAAGAATATATGCAGAATTTATGTTTAAAGCATAATTTAGATTATGAAATCATACAAGCTGTTGATGGAAAAGAGTTGGATAGTGATTTTGTAAAAAATATCAGTGATTTTTCTTTATCGGAAAAATATTTAGGTAGAACTTTAAGTCTTGGTGAGATAGGGTGTGCTTTATCCCATAAAAAATGTTTTGAAAGAATGTTTGAGCTAAATTTAAATGAGTGTTTAATACTAGAAGATGATGCTTATTTTGATGAAAAATTAAATTATATTTTAAGTTTAAAAGATAAATTTCCAAAAGATTTAGAATTATTCTTACTTGGTCATTATAGGCAAGTTTATTTAGACGATGGATTTCGTATAGAAAGCCCATTTTCTTTAAGATATGATTATAAAATAGATGATTTTTATCATGCAAAAAGATTAGTTGGTGGTGGCAATGGAACCCATGGATATTATATCAATAAAAATGGTGCCTTAAAAATGTATAAATACTTAGAAAAAATAATATTTCCATATGATCATTGTACTAGTAATGATAATATAATAAATGTATATGCTTTATATCCTGTTGTTATAACTACTGATGAGATATTTGGAGCCCAAACTTATGTGCAAGATGATAATAAAAGAAGATATAGAAAAAGAAGTAAAATTTCAAAATATATAAAAAAGATAAAAAATAAAATCATATTTTTTATACCTAGTTTAAAAAAATTGAGAAAATATGAATAATTTTGTATTATATAGCTTGTATTTTATTTATTCTGCATTTTTCTTAAATAAATATAGAAGAATTATAAAAGGTAAGATCTTATATCAAAAAGAACATGAGAATATAGCTAATTATTTGGAAAATACTTATATAAAAAAATACTTTGAAAATAAATTAGATGACATACAGATAAAAAAAACACAGAATATAAATGGTAAAAAAATAATATGGCAATTTTGGTATCAAGGTATTGATAATGCACCTTGCATTATAAAAAAGTGTTTTAAATCTGTTCAAAAATATAAAGGTAATTATGAAGTTGTTTTGCTTGATAAAGATAATATAAAAGATTATTTAATATTTCCTGATTTTATCTATCAAAAAATTGATGATAAAAAATTTGGAGAAAAAACGATAACTATTTTTTCTGATTTATTAAGAGTTTCTTTGCTCAATAATTATGGTGGAATTTGGCTAGACGCTGGTATGTTTTTAAGCGGAGAAATTCAAAAAGAAATTTTAGATCAAGATTTTTTTATTTTTCATAGATCTACAAAAAAACCGCAAGATTACAAAAATTGGATAAATTTTAATTATAATTTTTTCTCTTGGGATGAGAAATTTAAAGTTAATATTGTAAATGGTTTTATATTATCAAATAAAAATAATGAGATTATGAAGATAATGCAAGATATATTGATTAATTATTGGAAATATGAGAATAAATTAGTATATTATTTTATGTTTCAAATATTGTTTGACACCTTAAAGAAAAAGTATTTAAATTTAAATTTATACATAACAAATGATACAGATATTCATCTCTTGCAATATCATGCAAAAGATGAATATAGTGATAAATTATGGAATGATATAAAAAATAAAACAAGCATACATTCATTAAAAATTTTTAAAAAAATTAGTAAACATTCCATGATAGATAAAATATTATTTAAGGATACAATATGATCGATAATGAAATTACGATAGTAACAGCTTTTTATGATATAGGTAGAAAAGATATTAAAAATTTTGAAAGAGATAATGATAAATATTTATCTTATTTTGAATTTTTAGCAGGTATCAAAAATAAAATGATTATATACACCCAAGAAAATATAAAGGAAAAAATTTTAGATACAAGAAAAAAACATAATTTAGAAGACAAAACCATAATAATAACCAAAGAATTACAAGAATTTGATAAGCAAGGTTATAAAAAAATAATAGATACTTTTAGAAACTATGATCAAAGTATAAATAGAAAAAATCCAAACAATATAGAATGTATTTCTCCTATGTATTGTTACCTTATGTATTTAAAACCTTTTTTTGTATGTGATGCTATACAAAGAGGTTTGACTGATGGGAATATAATGTGGCTTGATTTTGGTTTTAATCATGGAGGAAATTTTTTCGTAGATAAAGATCAATTTAACTTTTATCTACAAAAACAAGATAGTATAGATGAAAATAAAATTAATCTCTTTTCAATAAAAAATGATGATAAACAAACTTTAGCAAACATTTACTTTTCCATGGAAACATTTTTAATGGGTGGTATTATATTCGCAAAATCAAAAAATTGGCTCTTGTTTAAACATCATATGCAAAAATGTATAAAACATTTTACCTCATTTGGAATAATTGATGACGATCAAATAATGCTTTTATGGTGTGCTAGAAATTATCGAAAAAATTATAACATTATAAAAGTTTATTTTTGGTTTGATTCTTTATATCATTTTATACCACAAAATATTACAAAAAAATTAAAAATAAATACAAATCAAATTAAGTATTATAAAATAATCAAAGAAAAATTAAAAGAAGATTTTAATAATAAAAATATAAAAAATATATTTATAAATTTAATTAAATATTGCTATTTTAAATTTATAAATAAAAATCATAAAGTATTGTAAAGCTAAATCTTATTTGCTCTCATACATAAACTCTTTTCCTCTCTCTCCAAAACTTCAAATAATTTTCGATGAAATTCATCATGTAAAAACTCTTTGGATAGTTTTTTTATGATTTCATTACCTTTCTTTTTATCTTGATAATTCTGCCATAAAATTTCTTTATTTTTGTTTTCATATCTTCCATTTGGATTAAATTCATAATGATAAATGCAAGTTTTAAAAACAGCTATTTTCTCACAAAACATAAAATAAACATAACAAAAAAACACATCTTCGCCATAGCTCAAACGCTCATCTATTTTAACTTTTTCAAAACTTTTTAAGATGATATCTTTTCTAAAACACTTCGCCCAAACCGACCAGCAAAAATGCCTTTGTTTGCTTAAGAATTCCAAAAATTCCTTTTGATTAAAAACTTCATCTTGTTTAAAACGATAAAATTGCTTGGTTTTTACCCTATGTACAAAAGCATCAAAACAAAGCAAATCAAAACCTTTTTTCATCTCTTTAAATGCTATTTCACAAGCATCAAGAGTCAAAAAATCATCACTATCTAAAAACATTATAAAATCGGAACTAGAGCACAAAACTCCTAGATTTCTACTTGCAAAAGTGCCTAAATTTTCTTCATTTTGAAAGATTTTTATCCTTGGATCTTTTTTAGTAAATTCTAAAACCATATTTAAACTATTATCCTTACTTTTATCATCGATAATCAAAATTTCAATATCTTTTAAAGTCTGATTTATACAACTTTGCAAAGCTCTTGATATGAATTCACAAGAATTAAAAAGCGGGATTATGATCGAAAGTTGTGGCATATTTTTCCTAAATTTTGTTAAAATAATAAAAACAATTCTATCAAAGTTTAGGAAATTTATGAAAATTTTTATACACCTTCCCACTTGGCTAGGTGATGCAGTGATGGCTTCGCCTGCTTTATACACCATAAAAGAACACTTTAAAAATGCTCAATTTATCCTTTATGGCTCTTTGGTTTCTACAGCACTTTTTAAAGAATTTCCTAATTCTAAAATCATCATAGAAAATAAACAATCCCGCTATAAACAAGCCTTATCTTTACGCAAAGAACTTGATAAAATCGATCTTAGCTTTGCTTTTAGATCTGCGTTTTCTTCTAAGATTATCTTGCATATTCTCAAAACAGAACAAAGATATTTTTTTGACAAAAACAAGTACAAAGAAGAACATCAAGTTTTAAAATACCTTTATTTTATAGAAAACTCACTTGGTATAAAAGCTCATTTTAAGGACTTAAAACTTCCATTTAAGCTAAAATTTCAAAACCCTCTTATCTTGAAAAATGGTAAAAAAATTCTAGGACTCAACCCTGGTGCAAGTTTTGGAAGTGCAAAAAGATGGGATGCGAGTTATTTTGCTAAAGTGGCTTTAAATTTTAGCCAAAGTCATGAAATTTTAATCTTTGGTGCAGGAAAAGCCGAACAAGAACTTTGTAATGAAATTTATCAAATTTTAAAAGAACAAAACATAAAAGTAAAAAATCTTTGCAATAAAACCACCATCAAAACCCTTTGTCAAAATATAGCTTTTTGCGATCTTTTCATCACAAATGACAGTGGACCTATGCACATAAGTGCGGTTTATAAGGTAAAAACCGTGGCTATTTTTGGTCCTACGAAATTTACCCAAACCTCACCTTGGAAAAATGAAAACGCAAAATTAGTACATTTAGATCTAGCTTGTATGCCTTGTATGCAAAAAACCTGTCCTTTAAAGCACCACAAATGCATGAAAGATTTAAAGCCTGAAAAGGTGATAGAAGAAATTAAAAAATTAAGCACTCCATAAAAAAATTTTAGTTAGAATAAAAATTTATTGCAAAAATTTTATAGGGTTGCTTATGCTTTTTAGCTCTTTTGTTTTTATTTTTATTTTCCTGCCTTTAACCTTATTAGGCTTTTATGTATTAAAAGCTTTGCAATATTATACAAGTGCAAAAATATTTCTAATATTAGCTAGTTTATTTTTTTATGCCTATTTTAAAATTGATTATATTTTCATCTTAACCTTTTCAACCTTGATAAATTTTTTTCTTGCAAACCTTATCTTAAGAAAAGAAAATAATAGAGCAGGATATACTTTACTTTATCTAGGTATTATCTTCAACCTTTGCTTGCTAGCAATCTTTAAATATACAGATTTTTTTTTGGAAAATTTTAATCTTTTTTCCAAACTTGCTCATTTAGACTTTAATATTCCTTTACCACATATTTTACTACCTTTAGGAATTTCATTTTTCACTTTTCAACAAATTGCATTTTTAGTGGACTGTTATAAAAAAAGTAATATTGAGGATTTATTGGAAAATAAAAAAGTTGATTTTATAGATTATTGCTTATTTATCAGTTTTTTTCCGCAACTTATCGCAGGTCCTATAGTCCATCATAAAGAAATGATGCCACAATTTCATTCTTTACTTAATAAAGAAAAAGCTTTAATCGATTGGGAATTAATAGCAAAGGGCTTGTTTATATTTTCTATAGGACTTTTTAAAAAAGTTTACATAGCTGATAGTTTTGCTTCTTGGGCAAATGCAGGATTTACAGTTGTGCAAAATGGAAATTTTTTAAATATTTTTGAGGCTTGGGCAACAAGCCTTTCGTATACTTTTCAACTCTATTTTGATTTCAGTGGATATTGTGATATGGCCATAGGATTAGCTCTTTTTTTCGGCATAGCTTTACCTATAAATTTTAATTCTCCATATAAAGCTTTAAATATAGCTGATTTTTGGCGAAAATGGCATATTACTTTAGGAAGATTTTTAAAAGATTATTTATATATCCCTCTTGGAGGAAATCGCTTTGGAAAATTTATCAATCTACGAAATCTTTTTATCGTAGCTTTTTTAAGCGGAGTATGGCATGGAGCCGGATGGGGTTTTGTTATATGGGGAATTTTGCACGCTATAGCTATGATAAGCCATAGAATTTATAGTTTTTGGACTAAAGGCAAAACTTTTTTAAATTCGAAAATTTATAAAATTATATCTTGGTTTATCACTTTCAATTTTATCAATATAGCTTGGATTTTCTTTAGAAGTGAAAATTTACAAGGGGCTATAAACCTCTTAAAATCAATGTTTGGGGTAGTTTGGGTGGAATTGCCGTTAAAATTCAAAGCAGGGCTTTTATTTAAAAAAATAGGCGGAAATGATACAATGGTAGGTTTTATTTTAGTCTCCTTTATACTATGTATTTGTTTTAAAAATAGCATTAATATGCTTCAAGATTTTAAGTCGAGCTTTAAAAATTCCCTTATTATAATGTTTTTATTTTATATAGCTTTAATTACTCTTATTGCTACACCATATACCGAATTTATCTATTTTAATTTTTAAGGAAAAATATTGTTTACTTCTGATAAAAAATTCATTCTTTTTTCTTTATTATGTCCTTTGCCTCTCGTAATAATTCTTTTTACATTGCTTTATATTCGCGATCCTTTTTGGTTCTTTCATCCACCATATTTTAGAAAAGAAACTTACATGAAAGATATGAGAATGCAAGCTAGAGGACTCATTCTGTACAAAGATTTTGATTCTGCCATAATAGGCACTTCTATGCTTGAAAATACCTCTGCTAAAGAAGCAAACAAAAAACTAGGAGGTAATTGGATAAATCTATCTTTAGGTGGAAGCACATTTGCATTAAGAGCGGTAATTTTAGATTATTTATTTAAACATAAAGATATTAAAAACATTATTTATTCTTTAGACATTAGAGCTTTAAATGAACTTGAAACACCCAAAGACAAAAACTTTATTTCACTCTACAATGATAAAACTATTGATTTATTTAAATTATATCTCTCAAGTCGTTTTATTAATTGTGCTATATTTTTTTCAAAAAAAGAAAAATGTATAGGAAAAGATAATTTAGATACTTTAACAAATTGGTTTTTAGAAAATAAAAACCACTTTGGAGGTATTGAATACTGGAGTAAAGAATGGTGGCATGATAAAAATTTTCAAAATGAAATTTTACAAGCTCAAAATTTTCAACCAAATTTTGATATAGATATTTCACATTTTAAAAATTATACAAAAAAATATCTCTTAAGTTTTATTAAAAAATATCAAAAAACGCAGTTTTATCTTATTATACCAAGTTATTCAAGATTAAACTATAGAAAACTCAGTTATGGGGAATATTATAATAAAGATAGTGCTCTATTTTCAAACTATTATGCTATTTTAAGTTGGATTATACAAGAAACTCAAAAATATCCTAATGTAAAAATATATGGATTTGATGATTTGGACTACGCTGACAACATAAAAAATTATAAAGATCCTGCACATTACAATACTGATATGAACTCTATGCAACTTAATGCCATAAGAGATAATACGCATATTTTAAATATCCAAAATATAGTTAAATATCTTAATACAATGGAAAGGAAAATTAAAGAATTTGACTTAACACCATTTGTAGGGTATATAAAAAATCAAAATTTTTGAAAATTAAAAACCTTCATCTATAATCTGACAAAGTGTGTGTATGATCAAAATATGCATTTCTTGAATTCTAGCCGTATCATCGCTTGGTACAACAAGATTATGATCGCAAAGCTTATTCATCATTCCACCACCCTTTCCGCTAAGCCCTAAACAAAGCATATTAAGTTCTTTTGCTTTTTTAAAAGCTTCTAAAACATTAGGGCTTTTTCCGCTCGTTGAAATGCCGATTAAAACATCATTTTCATTTCCTAAAGCTTCCACTTGTCTTGAAAAAACAAACTCAAAACCATAGTCATTTCCTATAGCACTAAGTGCTGAAGTATCGGTTGTAAGTGCTATACCTGCTAAAGCCTTGCGTTCTTTTTTATAACGCCCACTAAGTTCAGCTGCAAAATGTTGGGCATCAGCTGCACTTCCACCATTTCCGCAAATCAAAATCTTGCCACCTTTTTTAAGACATTCACATAAAAGCTCACCTACTTTAGCGATTTGTCCTTTTAAAATTTCACTTTCTTGAACGATTTTTTGATGTTCTTGCCATTCTTTTTCCACTAAATTTATCATTTTTTATCCTTAATCTTTTCTATGATCTTACTCGTACTAAATCCTTCTTCAAAGTCAATTAATTTAACTTTTGAAACAATATCTGTACCCACAACAAGCTTATCTTTGTAATCAGCTCCTTTAACCAAAATATCAGGTTTTAAAAAGCTTATAAGTTCCAAAGGCGTATCTTCATCAAAAATCACTACAAAATCTACAAAATAAAAAGCTGCCAACATACAAGCTCTTTGAAACTCTGAATTTACAGGACGACTCTCACCTTTGAGTCTTTTCACACTCGCATCTGAGTTCAAACCTACAATCAAAACATCACCCAATCTTTTAGCTTTTTCAAGGTATTTTATATGTCCAAAATGCACTATATCAAAACAACCATTTGTAAAAACAATCTTTTTATTATTTTGTTTCAAAAGTACCAAAAGTTCTTCTTTGCTTTTGATTTTTTTCTCAAAATCCACGCGCTTAAAACTTTTAATCTCATCAAAACTCACACTCACGCTACCTATTTTACTTACCACAACAGCTGCAGCTTCATTGGCAAGTTCGCAAGCTTTAAAAATTTCAATCCCATTTGCCAAACAAAAAGCTAAAACCGCAATCACACTATCGCCCGCTCCTGTTACATCATAAACTTCCAAGGCTTTAGCAGGGGCGATTTTTAATTTCTCATCAAAAAGTGCGATTCCCGCTTCTGAAAGAGTGATGATAGAATAACGCAAAGCAAAATCTTCTTTTAATTTTTTAATCCCTTTTTCTAAATTTTCACCCTTTAAATTTTCAAATTTCAAAGCCTCTAAAGCTTCTTTTTTATTAGGTGTAAGTAAAGTTGCACCACTGTATTTACTAAAATCACTCCCCTTAGGATCAACTAAAACAGGGATATTTAAAGCCTTAGCCTTTTTTATCACAGCCTTGCAAACCTTAGGCGTTAAAATACCCTTAGCATAGTCACTTAAAACCACAGCTTTAAAATCTTTGATCCTTTCATCAAACAAAGCTATAAGTTCATTTTCAAGTAAAATTTCACTTATATCTTCTTCATCTAGTCTTAAAACCTGCTGATTGTGCGCCATAATGCGATTTTTAAAAGGGGTTTTGCGTCCTTTTTGGATCAAAAATTCTCCTTTTAAATTTTCTTGTAAAAATTTCCCACTCTCATCATCACCCACAACACCGAGTGCAAAAACATCAGCTTCCAAGCTTTTTAAATTTGCATAAACATTCGCAGCCCCGCCTAATCTTTTATCTTCTTTAAGAGTTTTAGCTACCAAAACAGGGGCTTCAGGGCTGATACGCGAACAATCACACCAAGTATAATTATCCACCATAAAATCCCCTATAATCAAAATTTTAGGTTTTTGCTGACTTAAAAACTCAAGCATTTACTTCCTTTTCAAAAAGTCTTTTTATCTCACCTAAATAATCTTTTATACCCTCTTCAAGACTAAATTTTGGCTGATAATCCCAAGTTTGATCTAGCTTTGCTTCAGTGTGGAATTGATAAGATTTTACATAAGGATTTGGGATATATTCGCAAGGCAAATCAGTCTTTAACTCTTTTTGCAAAATATCAACTATATCTTGAAAAGTTCTTGCTTTACCACTGCCTACATTATAAACCCCACATTTTGAATCAAGAGCGATTAAATTGGCATTAATAACATCTTTGATATAGGTAAAATCTCTATAAATTTTATCACTTCCTTCAAACAAGCGTGGATTTTTTCCTGCTAAAATTTGATGGCCAAATTGCAAAACCATAGAAGCAGTTTTATTTTTATAAAATTCGCCTTTTCCATAAACATTAAAATATCTAAGTCCTACTAAATGAGCTTTATCGTAGTATTTTTTCGCTAACTTATCCATCATCAATTTTGAAAAAGCATAAGGATTTTTTGGTTCTTCATCTTTACCTACGGTTTGTGGGCTTTTTGCATCACCATAAACTGAAGCCGAACTTGCATAAATAAGCTTTGCATTAAGTTTAATGCTTAATTCTATAAAATCTTTAAAAGTATTTAAATTAGTTTGTAAAACCTTGGTTTGATCAAAAACCGTAGTGTCTGAGATTGCTGCTTGATGAAAAATAATCTCTGGCTTAAAATCTTCAATCTTTTTTAAAACTTTTTCATCGTTAATATCACCTGTAAAAAGTTCTCCATCAAATTCAAGTAAATTTTTAAAATGTCCAAAACTTTGCAAATTTCCATTTTCAAAAGTCGCACTACTACGCATTTTATCTATAATTAAAATTTCATGTTTTTCTTGCAAGTTTAAAGCTAGCTGCGAACCTATAAATCCCGCACCACCTGTGATTGCTATTCTCATTTAAATGTCCTTTTCTTTAAAAAAGCTTAAAATTTCTTTTAAATTCTTAAATTGCTTAAAAAAATCGCCTTCTTTTTTTTCTTCATTGACTAAAATCAAAGTGCCAATATCAGCATTTAATCCTGCTTGCATATCGCTTAGATTATCTCCGATAAAGATAGAATTTTTCATATCTAAATCAAACTCATCTTCTGCTTTTAAAAGCATTCCTATTTTAGGTTTGCGACACTCACAACCTTCTAAATGTGGACAATGATAAATTTTATCAATTTTTATATCTTGTTTGGCAAATTCTTTAAGCATATAATCACAAAGCTTAAAAAAATCACTTTCCTTGTAATATCCTCTTGCAATGCCTGATTGATTTGTCGCTATAAAAAGCAAATAATTTCTAGCTAAAAAATATCTACAAAGCTCAAAAATTCCATCACAAAATTCAAAATCTTCTATTTTATAAACATATTTTTTATCTATATTAATCACACCGTCTCTATCTAAAAATAATGCTTTTGTTTTCATAAAAAAAATTATAATATAGCTTTTTTAAAAAGAAAATAAACATTATCTTTAATTTCTTAAGATTTTTATAAAAATAAAGATATATAATACCTAGCAATCTAATTTTTACTAAGGAGAAAACAAATGAAAAAATTATTAGTAGTTTCTGCTTTGGCATGTCTTGGTGTTTCTGCTTTTGCTGCAGATGGTGCTACACTTTTTAAAAAATGTGCAGTATGCCATGGTGCAAAAGCAGATAAAGTTTATTTAAACAAAGTTCCAGCTTTAAAAACTCTTTCTTCTGCTGAAAGACTTCAATACATGAAAGAATATTCAGAAGGCAAAAGAAATGCTTATGGTCAAGGTGCGATCATGAAACTTAACCTTAAAGGTTTAACTGAAGAAGATTTTAAAGCTATCGAAGCTCATATTGAAACTTTAAAATAATTTCTAAAAAAGGCTTTTCTTTTTAAGAAAGCCTTTTTTTATCCAAAGCTTCTTTTTTACGCCTTTCTAATTCTATAGCATCACGCAAAGAATCCTCATCATCATTTAAAGTAGTAAATTTATAATCATCATCAAATTGTTTATTTTTAATCCCCCAAAGCAAAGTTGCCAAAATGATAAAAAACGCTAAGATAGAAACCCCTATCATCATCATGATTATACTATTCATTCTTTAATCCTTAAAGCATTTAAAATAACTATTATACTACTAAAAGACATAGAAATAGCAGCGAATAAAGGATTAATCATACCCAAAAAAGCCAAAGGTATGGTACAAGCATTATAAAACAAAGAAAAAGCAAGATTTTGCTTGATAATTTTAAAGGTATTTTTAGATAATTTGATGGCTTTTTTTAAAGAAAGCAAGTCATTTTTCAAAAGTAAAACATCACTACTTTCTATAGCTAGATCACTTCCTTCTCTTAAAGTCATCGAAACACTTGCATATTTTAAAGCTAGTGCATCATTTACCCCATCACCTACAAATAAAACTTTGTAATTTTTGCTTAAATTTTCTATAGTTTTCATTTTATCTTCTGGCAAACAAGAAGCTTGATAATTTTGAATTTCTAACTTTTTAGCGATTTTTTCCACTGCTTTTTGATGATCGCCACTTAGTATCATTAATTCTTTTTTTTCTTTTTTAAGATAAGCGATAAGCTCTTTTGCACCTTCTCTTAAAACACTATCAAACTCAAAAGAAGCTAAAATTTTACCTTCCTTAGCAAAAATAAAATGTGTATTATCAAATTCTTTAGCCACAATACCCTTTTCTTGCAAAAATTTAGAACTTCCGCCTAAAAGCAACTCTTCATTTAACTCAGCACTTAAACCTTTAGCTTGAATACTTGAATGCTTTTTAAAATCTAAATTTAATTCCTTAGCTCCTTTTTGCTTTAAATACGACGCAATATTTTGAGAGATAGGATGTTTAGAAAGTTTTACAAAATTATAAAGCTCATTTAAATCAAGCGCTTCATCTAAAAAAACCTCTTTAAGTTCAAGCTCTATTTTGGTTAAAATACCCGTTTTATCAAACACCACGCAATCACATTTGCTTAAATCTTCTATCACGCTAGAACTTTTAAACAAAATATGTTTTTTCAAAGCTCTACCTAAAGCTACAAGATTGCTCACTGGCGTTGCTAAAGCCAAAGCACAAGGACAAGCGATAATCAAAACTGCAATCGCATTGACTAAAGAAATTTCAAAACTCTCTTCCTTGTAAAAAAACCAAAAAGCAAAACAAACAAAAGCGATCAATAAAACCGTTCTAGAAAAATAAGCCGAAAGACTATTGACCAAACTTTCAAGTTTTGCTTTTTTAGAACTTGCAAGTTCTAAAAGCTGGATAATTTGACTGAGTTTTGAATCCTTGTAAAGCTTTGTTGCTTCATACTCCACACTTCCATCAAGCACTATACAAGCTGAAAAAATTTCATCTTCTTTTTGTATGAGTTTTGGAATACTTTCTCCGTTTAAAGAAGAAGTATCCACGCTCATTTCACCACTTTTACAGATCCCATCGATTAAAATTTTATCTCCAGTTTTAAGCAAAATTCTATCCCCTAAACAAACCTTTTGCACTTCTTTAGGAACAAATTCTTTACCATCAAAAACCAAAACTTCATTTTGCAAAAAATCATTAAGCCCATCTATGGTATCTAAAGCACGCTTTTTGCTAAACATCTCAAGATATTTTCCTATAAATACAAAGCAAACTATCATCGCCACAGAGTCAAAATACACTTCCCCCACCCTAAAAAACATAGCCCATAAAGAATAAACATAAGCTAAACTCGCTCCGCTAATCACCAATACATCCATATTTAAACTATGCATTTTTAAAGTTTTAAAAGCGCTTTTATAAAAATGAGATCCCGTATAAAAAAGCACAGGAGAGCAAAGGATAAATTCAGCAAAATTTAAAATATCCTTAGTATCCTTATCCATACCGCTAAAAAATCCTGCGTATTTTGCCACTGCTATCCACATGATATTCATCACACAAGCTATAGCCACAACAAGCTTAGAATAAAATTCTCTTTTTAGTAAATCCGCTTTTTTTGAAGCCTTGCTCGCATCATAAGCACTCGCTTTATAGCCTATACTTTCAATAAGTCTTAAAATTTGCACCAAAGAAATGCTTTGTTCATCAAAAACAATGCGTGCTTTATGGTTTAAATGATTGATATCAAGTTCTAAAATTCCTTCTTGCTTCGTTAAAATTTTCTCATTAAGCCACACACAAGCTGCACATTCTATACCGTGTATCATGAGATAAATTTCACTAAATCCTTCTTTAGTTTTAGTAATAAACTCATCATAATTTTTCATTTCATTTTGAAAATTTACAGGGCTTAAAGTTTGATTTCCAAGCTTTTCATAAAACTCATCTAATCCACTTTCATGTAAAATTTCCCAAACGCTCTCACAACCCTTACAGCAAAAAAATTTACCCTTATACTTTATCATTTGGGCTTGTTTATAATCAAGTCTACAATGTTCACATTTCATAATCATTCTTTAAAAAAATATTTTTTATAATTATAGACAAATTTGACAAAAAGTGCATTTTTTTACTAAAATCACATTTTACAAAAATTATTCTGCTAAATCTTACGAGGACTCATGGAAAAAGAAAAAAAACAACATCAAAGAACCCACGTTCCAGTGGAAGGTTATAAAATCGAAGAATTAAAATTATTAGATTTAGAAAATCTAGTTAAAATCGCTAATGAATGTGAAATCGAAAACCCAAGAGAATTTCGCCGTCAAGAACTTATTTTTGAAATTTTAAAAGCACAAACAAAAAAAGGCGGTTTCATACTTTTTACAGGGATTTTAGAAATTTCTTCTGAAGGTTATGGCTTTTTAAGAGGCATGGACTCTAATCTTAGCGATAGTGTTAATGACGCTTATGTTTCAAATTCACAAATTAGAAAATTTGCTCTGCGTGTAGGCGATATCGTTACAGGACAAGTTAGAGAACCTAAAGATCAAGAAAAATACTACGCTCTTTTAAAAATTGAAGCGATCAATTATCTGCCTTTACAAGAAGCCAAAGAAAGACCTTTATTTGATAACTTAACCCCTATTTTTCCAACAGAAAAAATCAAACTCGAATACGATGCGATGAAGCTTACGGGTCGTGTTTTAGATCTTTTTACCCCTATAGGAAAAGGACAACGTGGGCTCATCGTTGCTCCACCACGCACAGGTAAAACAGAGCTTATGAAAGAACTTGCTACTGCTATTGCAAAAAACCACCCCGAAATGCATTTAATCGTGCTTTTAGTCGATGAAAGACCTGAAGAAGTTACTGATATGCAAAGATGCGTAAAAGGCGAAGTTTTTAGTTCTACTTTTGATTTGCCTGCTTATAATCATGTGCGTGTAGCTGAACTTGTGATAGAAAAAGCCAAAAGAATGGTAGAAACAGGTAAAGATGTTATTATCCTACTTGATAGCATCACAAGACTTGCACGTGCTTACAATACTGCAACTCCAAGCAGTGGAAAAGTCCTAAGCGGTGGGGTGGATGCTAATGCCCTACACAAACCAAAACGCTTCTTTGGTGCAGCTAGAAATATAGAAAATGGAGGCTCTTTAACCATAGTTGCTACGGCTTTAATTGACACAGGTTCAAGGATGGATGATGTAATTTTTGAAGAATTTAAAGGCACAGGAAATAGCGAAATAGTTCTTGATAGAAATATCGCTGATAGAAGAATTTATCCTGCGATTAATATCATCAAATCAGGAACAAGAAAAGAAGAATTACTCCAAGGCGTAGCAAATCTTCAAAAAATTTGGGCGATCCGTTCGGCGATTTCTCAAATGGATGATGTTGAGGCATTGAAATTTTTATATTCTAAAATGCTTAAAACCAAAGACAATGTAGAACTTTTATCTATAATGAACGAGTAGAAAATGCTTCAAGCTTTAGCGATTAAATACAGACCAAAAACCTTTGATGAACTCATAGGACAAAAGACAGTTAGCGTAAGTTTAAAATACGCTCTAAATCATAATCGCTTAGCTCATGCTTATCTTTTTTCAGGACTTAGAGGAAGTGGAAAAACTTCGAGTGCTAGAATTTTTTCTCGTGCTTTAGTTTGCGAACAAGGGCCAAGTGATACTCCATGTGGCACTTGCAAGCACTGTCTTGCAGCACTTGAAGGCAAACATATAGACATTATAGAAATGGATGCTGCAAGCAACCGTGGACTTGAAGACATACAAACCTTAATCGAACAAACCAAATACACCCCTTCCATGGCAAGATTTAAAATTTTCATCATCGATGAAGTGCATATGCTTACCCCGCAAGCTGCAAATGCGCTTTTAAAAACCTTAGAAGAACCACCAAGTTATGTTAAATTTATACTTGCAACAACAGATCCTTTAAAACTCCCAGCTACTGTGCTTTCTAGAACACAACATTTTCGCTTTAAACAAATTCCACAAAGTGAAATTTTAAATCATCTTAAAAAAATTTTACTTAAAGAAAATGTTAAATTTGAAGAAGAAGCTTTAAAATTCATAGCAAGAAGTGGCAATGGATCTTTAAGAGATACTTTAACCTTGCTTGATCAAGCCATTATTTTTTGTCAAAATGAAATCAGCATTAGTAAAATTACAGATATGTTAGGCTTTTTAGATCCTCAAAAAATCAAAGCCTTTTATCAGGCTATTTTAACAAAAGACAAAGAAAAAGTTTTTGCATATTTAGAAGAATTGCAAGACTATGAAGCTTCAAGCGTGATTGATGAAATGCTTTTTTATTTAAAAGAAAGTTTTTTTGCAAAAAGTACAGAATTTTCTACTTTAATTTATGAAAGATTTTTCCGTATTTTATCAAAAGCTAAAAATATGCTTTGCGATGATGATGGCTTTACGCTTTGTGTTATGGCTTTTATGATGATGGAAGCAAGTCATTTAAAAGAAATTGACGCACAAATCCAAGAAATCAAACAAGAAAATATAACAAATACTACACCTAAGATCACACCTTCTCCTATCATGCCTAATCTTGAGAAAAAAATAGAAAAAAATGCTTATGAAATCTTGCTTGATAGTATTTATGATAGGGATTTTGATCTTGCAGAATGCTTTAAACAAAGCACAAAATTTATTAGTTTTGAAAGCAATACTTTAAGTATAAGTTCAAATGCCCAAGGGAAAAATCGCGATATACTCAATAAAGGCTTTAAACTTATACAAGAACTTTTTAAAGCTAAATTTGGAGAAAATGCAAAAATTAATGTGCAAAAAGCACTAACAATTGATGAAAATAAGCTTCAATCCTTAACTCAAGAATTACCAAACAGTGAAAATAAAAACAATATTCAAAGTTCTATTAATATGCTTAAAGAAGGAGCTAAAAAATTTGACCCACAAGAAGATCTTAAAGAGGCTCTTAAAGATTGTTTTGGGGAGCCTAGTATAGAAAATTAATCATCATTTTTAAGAGAGATGAAAATCAAAGCTAAAAACATATAAGTTACCAATCTTGTAGCACCAGGCAAACCATAAATACAGCAACAAGTTAAGGAAATAATCCCAAAAATCTTAGCGTTAAGAAAGCTTTGAGCATCTAAATTTCTAGCTTTAAACATATCATAAGCACCTTTTAGGGCTGTTAAGGTAATAAAAATTTCAAAAAGAATAATTATTATATAGCCTATATGATGAATCACAGGAGAAGTAATAACCCCATAAACTATAGCATTACCTAAATAATCAGACTTTATATCCGCACTCATCACATGCGAAACAAATTGGAAATTAGAATTATAATCTGTCACATTTCTAAAAACCACTATACCTGCTAACGATGCAACGGTAAGCAAAATAATAATTTTTGAAAATCAAATCATTTTACTTATGCAAAAACATTTTTGTTACATTTATACCATTTTAATAATATATTATTAATAAAAATTAAATTTTTAAATTCTTTTAAGCCTTAAAGAATTAAGTACCACAGCAACAGAACTAAAACACATTGCAAGTGCTGCTATATGAGGACTTAAAGTGATAAAAGGTACAAATCCTGCTGCGATAGGAATGCAAAGTACATTATAAATAAAAGCCCAAAAAAGATTTAGCTTAATAATCCTGCGTGTTTTTTTAGCAAGTTTAAAACATTTAAAAATCGCTGATAAATCATCTTTTATCAAGATAAAATCTCCTGTTTTTTTTGCAAGTTCATTTGCCTTTGAAAAACTCATACTCACGCTTGCAGCAGATAAAGCCGCCGCATCATTGATCCCATCTCCTACAAAAAGAGTTTTTTTAAATTTTTGAATGATTTGTAGTTTTTCTTCACTCTTAAGTTGGGCATGAAATTCGTCTATTTGTAATTCTTTAGCTATTTTTTCTACATTTTTTATATGATCACCACTTAAAATAAAAGTTTTAAGATTTTGCCCTTTTAAATTTAACACAAGCTCTTTGGCCCCATCTTTTAAAGCATTACTTAATAAAACACCGCCTAAACACTTTTTATTCTTAGCAAAATACACCCTAACATATTCTTTAAAAGAATCAAAAAAGATATCGCTTTCTTTTGTGTCAATTTCATTTTCGTGCAAAAACTCCGCACTACCTACAAGATAAATATCATTATCTTCTTTGTATTTTATACCAGAACCCACAATCACTCTTCCCTCGCCCTTTAAATCAAAAATTTGATCTTTATGCAAAGCCTTGGCTATAGGATGAGAGCTTAAACTTTCAATTTGACATAATTTATCAAAATCATCTTTAGAAAGATTGTGCTTAAAAATACTCAAATTTTCCTTTGTTAATGTACCTGTTTTATCAAAAAAAGCGTACTTAACTAAGGCTAATTTTTCTAAAGCAGCAGGATTTTTAATAAGAATGAAATTTTTTGCCGCATTTGCACTTGCCACAACCAAAGCTATAGGCGTTGCAAGCCCTAAAGCACAAGGACAAGAAATCAAAAGCACAGCACAAGCGTGTAAAAAAGCTGTATTTAAATCCGCTTTTAGCGCCCAAAAAACAAAAACTAAAAAAGCAAAAAATATTATACCCCCTACAAAGTATTTAGAAATTTGATCTGCTAAATTTGCCAAAGGACTTTTGATATTTCCTGCTTCAAAAACTAGATTTTTGATTTGTTCTAAAGTACTATCCATAGCCTTTTTGTTTGCTTTGATCCTTAAAGCGCCATTTAAAACTACTGCTCCTGCTTGAACTTCATCGCCTTCTTTTTTTAAAACAGGTAAAAACTCCCCATTTAAAAAACTCATATCAAGCTCTGCGCTCCCTAAAAGCACCACCCCATCTGCAACAATGCTTTCTCCTTCTTTTACCAAAAGCACATCGCCACTTTTGACAAAAGAACTTGGAATTTCTTTAATACTTTCATCTTCAAGCAAAATTTTTGTCTTTTTTGTATCTATATTTTCCAAAATTCTTTGATAATCTTGTGCTTTAAATTTAGCTTTACTTTCAAGATATTTTCCTAAAAGCACAAAGGAAATAATCATCATTGCACCACTAAAATACAAATCTTCTTCTTTAAAAATTTGCAAATACACTAAAAAAGAATACACAAAAGCACTCAAAGTCCCTAAAGCTACAAGGGTATTCATATCTAAATTTTTACTTTTAAGTCCTAAAAAAGCATGAGAAAAAAAGTCTCTCCCGCAATAAAATATCCCAAAAAAACTCAAAGCCATTTGGATATTTTGCGAAAAAGAAGTTTTAACAAACATTTCAAAATACATAATAATCACACTCAAAACTATACTTAAAAGCAAATTTTTTCTTAATTCTAAGTGTTTTTTTGCCTTGTATGCGTTCAAGCTTTGTTCATCTTCTAAAATTTCAAAGCCTAAATTTTTAATTTTTGCGATGATATCTTTGCGTTTTTCTTGATCTTCAAGTAAAAAAACTCCGCTAGAATTCACATAAGAAACACTAGCATCTTTAACACCATCAATTTTTTTACAAGCTCTTTCTATAGCGTTAGAACAATTAACGCAAGTCATTTTACCTATTTTTATACGCAATTCTTCCATTATAAACGCTCTATGATTTCAAAACCTAAATCTTGAAATTCTTTTGAAAAATTTGATACTTGATTCTCTTCTAAATTTAAACTTAAAATTTTTTGCTCCAAATCCACTTCTATATTTCCAAATTCATCTTCAAGAGAATTTTTGATCAAATTTACACAATTCATGCAATTAACATTTTTTACTTTAAATTTCATTTTCACTCCTTATAGGTTGTATAGTAATGTGCCCGATTTCAAATTCATGTAGTAATTTATGGGATAAATCCTGAGATAGTTTTTCAAATTCCTTTAGATCGCAAACTTTCACTTTTAAATGCATAGAAGCTACTAACATTTTATTGGTAATTTGAGTAATATGCAAATCCACCACCTCATCCACACTAGGATTTAAAAGTAAAACTTGTCTTACTTTTTCTATATCCACAGGAGAACTTTCAAGCAAGACATTAGCGCTTTGTTTAAGCAAGATAATTGCCCATCTTAAAAGCAAGATTGATAATACAATAGCTAAAATCGTATCTATATAAACAATACCACTAAAATACACCGCGATCCCACCTATAATAACCACTAAAGAACCCAATAAATCACTCATCATATGTAAAAAAGCAGATTTCATATTGACATTTTCTAAATTTGCACCCTTAAACATCATCAAAGCATTAATCCCATTTACCAAAAAGCCCAAAATAGCTACAATTATCATGGTTTTAGCGTCAATTTCTTTTGGATTAATAAATTTTTCTATAGCCTCATAAATGATAAATAAAGCCGATAAAATAATAGTTAAAGCATTAATAAAAGCCACTAAAACTTCAAGACGAAAATACCCAAAGGTCTTTTGATGATCTTGCCATTTTTCTACAGCTATAATGGCTAAAAAACTAAGAGCTAAGGCAAAAACATCAGAAAACATATGCAAAGTATCACTTAAAAGTGCTAAAGAATTTGAAAGGATTGAATAAATAAATTGCACAAGCATCATAGAAAAAGTCATTAAAAGAGAAATTTTTAAAATCTTTTTATCCACACTTCTTGCATCAGCATGGGAATGATGATGTTCATGAGAATGTTCTTCGTGATTATGATTACAAGATTTGTTAACTAAAGGCTCGTGTGATAAAAATTTATACATTTTATATCCTTTTTGCTTGACATTTTAAGATATTAAGTTAAAAAGAATATAAATATTTGTTATTCTTATAAAAATTAAAAGTCAAAAAGTTCGCCTAGCCAACTTTCTTTCCTTTTCTTTTTATAGTAATCATTGTGCTGATGATAAGCTGAGTTATTATATCTTGACTCTTGTCTTGAAACTTGGTTAAAATTTGCTGCATTAGGGACACTGCGTTCTATGATTTTGTCAAGTTCTCCACGATCAAGCCAAACGCCACGACATTTTGGACAATAATCAATCTCAACTCCACTCCTATCGCTCATAACCAAATCCACATTGCAAACTGGACATAACATACAATACCGCCTTTTTTAAATTTTTGATTTAAAATTATAAAAAGAAATGTTAAACAATTTTACAACAAGTTTTAATGTTTTTTTGCATGTCTAGTCATCATAAAACTTTGTTCAAAAAATATAAGCAAAGTAACACTCACTCCTATAGCTAAAGCCAAAGTCACAGAAACAGTTGTAAAAAAATAATCAAAAAATTGAACCAAAAATTCAGACTTAGCCTTCAAATCATCACTGCGTATAAAAGAAATAAGATACAAAATCGCTTTATAAGCATAAATTCCAGGTATCATAGGAATAAGAGCAGGAAAAGCGATAATTTCAGCAGGGGTTTTGATGATTTTTGCTAGAACAATTCCTAAACATCCTATACAAAATGAAGCAACAAAAGTTGCAATTGCTAAAGTTTGAAAATGAAAATATTCCACCAAAGTAAAACGAAGCCCATGCGCAATTGCTGCTAAAAGAGCAGATAAAATAAGGGTTTTTAAAGGTGGATTGCAAGCATAAGCAAAGCCAAATCCCGCCACAGCAGCAAAAAACATATCTCTTAAAATAAATTCAATCATCTTAAAATCCCAAAATCCGAAATACTAAGCGTCATGTAAATTCCAAGTGCTATACAACAAATCAAAATAGCCACGCTGATAATACGACTAAGCCCCATTAAAATATGATCTTTTAATATATCAATCACAGAATTTATAAAAAATACCCCTGGTATAAGATATAAAATACTAGAACCCAAAGCCACATCAGAAGTATTGGTATATCCCATATCCAGTCCAAAAAATACAAACCACGATGAGATAAAAGAACAAAGAATGTATTGAATTCTTAAATCAATCTTTGCTTTAGTTAAAATATATCTTAACAACAATCCCACGAAAGTTGCAAAAAACACTAAATTTCCAGCGCCAAAATCACCGCCAAAAAGCCTACAAAAAGCCGAATTTGCCATAGAAACAAACAAAAGATTAAGCAAATAAGAATGCTTTTTTTGTTGAGAAATTTTCTCAAAAACAACTTGCGCTTTTTCAAGATCGTATTTGTGATCATATATAGCCCAGCTTAAAGCACTTAAATCAAAAATAAGCTTGAAATTAACATGGGCATGATGATTGGGTATGACATAAGTTCTTTGAATGGAGTTATCATCCATATCTACAACATTTAAAGTAATATGATGAAAAAAGAAATTGATATTTATCTCATAGCCATAAACCTCGGCTATTCTTCCTACGCATTTTGCCACCCTAGCTGTATAAGTTCCAGCACCTAGCAAAGTTTTAGTATATATGATTAAAAAATTAGTTAATCTTTGTATATCAGGTTTTTCCATATTTTGATCATCTTTAACTTGAATTTATTACAATTATAGCAAATTTGAAAATAATAAAGAAAAAAATATTTATAATTTAAATCATTTATTAAAAGGCTTTTTGATTTTGATATAAATTAAACTTGCTAAAATCACAAAAACAATTATAATGATTAAAATTTGAGTTAAATAAGTTTTAATCAACTCTTCATTTTGTCCTATATAATAACCCAAAAATACAAGTATAGCCACCCAAATAGCACTACCAAGTGCAGTAAAAAGTATAAAATTTACAAGTTTCATTTTTACCAAACCTGCAGGCATAGAGATGTACTGACGAATTCCTGGTAAAAGACGACAAGTAAAGGTTGAAAATTCCCCGTGTTTGTTAAAAAATTCTTCAAATTTAGCAAATTTGGCTTCATTTATGCCAAAATACTTACCCCATTTTAATACAAAATTTTTACCCCAAAAAAAGCAAATATAGTAATTAATCAAAGCCCCTAAAACAGAACCTAAAGTCCCGCTAAGTATACAAAGAGTAATATCAAGTTCTCCTTTATGTGCCAAATATCCAGCAGGTATCATAACAACTTCACTTGGAAAAGGTATAAAACAACTCTCTAAGGTCATTAAGATAATAATACCCAAATACCCCCAAGCGCTAGCCGTCTCAACAATAAAAGAAATGATTTCTTGCATATTAGCCTTATTTGAAGAAAAATTTTAAAAAATTGTAGCTTAAAAGATTAAACAGTAAAAAGCGGTTTTACACCGCTTTTTTTATTTACCTGCAACTGAAACTTGATTTGGATTGTCCGCTGCACGAGCGATCATGCACTCTTTTAAAATAGCAGCATCAGCTGGATCGCTAACTTTTTTACTAATCCAGCGTTCAACTTGTTTCATTGTTTTTGACTCTGGCTCTGGAGCTTCGTATTTTGCCATCAAACTTGCACAATCAGCCAAAGCAATGATAGGTAATAAACTTGCAAAAAGTATTTTTCTCATCTTTTGCTCCTTAGAATTTTACATTATACATTAACATGATATTATCAGCTCTTGCTTTATCTTTTTTCGCTCCACCAAATGGTAAGCCACGATTGCCCCAAATGTTTTGGATATTAGTATAGCTTAAGCGTAAGAATTGATATCTATCAAGTTGATAAATCACATAAAAATCATGTGCTGTTCCTCTTGTCATTCTTATATTAAGTGGATCATTGATACTTGGACGGCTCATAGTATACCAGTATCTACTTCCCCAGAAGAACTCATATCCTACTTTTAAAGCCTTGGTAAAATCATAGCGTCCACCTACATGTACAGCATAGCCATCTTCTTCATTAAACTTGCCATCGCCATAACCTTGACTTTTAAGAATTGCACTTAATGTCGAACTTAATTGATTGTTATTCCCGTGAGAATAACCTAAAGATAGAAAATAATTAAAATTCGTTCCAAAAGCTTTATAGTTTTCAAAATGAAGATTTGCTATAGTTAAATCTCCTAAATTTACCACACCATCATCATCAAGAATAGTAGTACCGACACCACTAGGTGGTAAAGCAATTGGACCATTGTTAAGCGGCAAAGCAAAATCGCTTAAATATGCAATATTAAATAATATTAAATTATCTCCCATGCCTTCTATAGGAAGCTCTCCTTCTACTGCAGCATAGTAAAGATTTGCATCAGCATCTTTTTGATCACTCATCCAGTCTCTTACCTTGCCTTCTTCATCCCATTGATAAGTTTTACCATAAGCTGCACGGATAGCTACCTTATGATCTTGCAAACTTTCAGGTTTATAAGTGATCACCGCTGCATCACCTAGAGCGTTGATTGCCAAGGCTGGATAAGTGGATTGTCTTAAAGCATTGTTTCTAAGATTACTTCCTGGACCATCGGTTCCTGGCTGTCTTCCTATAGTTGCAATCCACTCAGGTGTGATATAGTAATCAAGATAAGCTCTATCTACATAAAGTACAGGCCCACTTGTTCTTGTGTTTCTTCCTGCATCTAAGTCATAAGGAGTACCACTCCAACCCATTTGAGACCAGTTTTTAGCCATAGATAAACGACCATAGAATTTGGTTTTATCATTAATATCAGCATTCATATTTAAATGAAGCTCATTCATCCATTTGTTATTAGCACTATAATCTTGTCCGCTAACTTTATAGTTTGTATTTGAAACCGCTGTTGAAAACTCAAGTCCAAATTTAACCTTGCTTAAAGCAGCTTGAAATTCTGTTTCATCAGCTCTATCATTAAGATCAGCAAGTTCAGCTTTTACAGCTTCATTTTGCTTAGCTTGAGCTTCCCTTTCTTTTCTGATTTGTGCAAGTTCAGCTTGAATTTGTGCAAGCTGTTTTTGAAGCTTGGTTATTTCATCATCTGTATTTTTAGCAAAAAGTGAAGATGAAAGAAGACAAGCACTTAAAATAAGTGAAAACTTAGTTTTCATAATCATAACTCCTTGTAATTTTGTTACATTTCACTGAAATAAAATTATAATTATAGAAAAAAAAGCTTTAAAAAAAATTATGTGTTAATTATTTTTAGCTAGTCAAATTTTATGACTAGCTTTACATTATAAGATTTAAATTTAATTACAAAATTTTTATATCTAAAATTTTATCTCCTTGGCGTATAGAGTCTAAAACTTCCAAACTTTCTTCATCTTTTGGATCAATTTGCCCAAAAACAGTATGAACCCCATCTAAATGAGCTTGAGGGCTATGACAAATGAAAAATTGGGATCCACCCGTATCGCGTCCTGCATGCGCCATAGATAAGGTTCCACGCTCATGCTTATGTTCTTGTTCATCACATTCACAAATGATTTCATATCCAGGCCCACCTATACCATTGCCGTGTGGACAACCCCCTTGTATGACAAAATTTGGAATCACACGATGAAAATTTAAATCTTTATAAAATCCTTCAATAGCCAAAGTAGCAAAATTACAAACCGTTTGTGGAGCCTCATCACCAAAAAGTTTTAGCTTCATTGTACCTTTTTCAGTTTCTATAAGAGCAAATTTGTATTCATTTACTTTGCTTGTGTCAATTGTTTTTATCATATTTTTCTCCTTAATCTATATTTGTATAAACAGCTTGAACATCATCATCATCTTCTAACTTATCTAAAAGTTTTTCTATATCACTAAGCTGTTCTTCGCTAAAGCTTACAGGATTGTTTGGTATATACTCAAGTCCTGCTTTTTTAAGAACTAAACCCTTAGTTTCTATAGCAGAGCTTAGCTCACCAAATGCAGTATAATCACCGCTAATTACCAACTCTTCTTCATTTTGTTCTAATTCTTCAAGCCCTGCATCGATCAAATCAAGTTCTAATTCTTCTAAATCTCCTGCAAATTTTTCAAGATGAAAAACCGCTTTTCTTGTAAACATAAAGCCTAAAGATCCATTTTGTAAAACTTCTCCACCATTCTTGCTAAAAATAGCTTTTACATTGGCCACGGTGCGTGTAGGGTTATCACTCATACATTCAACTATAACTAAAGCTCCATGCGCAGCTTTTCCTTCATAATGAATGTTTTTAATATCTGCACTATCTTTTCCACTCGCACGCTTAATAGCTGCATCTATATTATCTTTTGGCATATTATTTGCTTTTGCTGTAGCTATAGCGCTTCTTAATTTTGGATTCATATCAGGATCAGTGCCACCTTCTTTAGCAGCTACTTGTATGGCTTTAGCAAGCTTAGGAAAAAGCTTGCTCATTTTATCCCATCTAGCCTCTTTAGAAGCTCTTCGGTATTCAAATGCTCGTCCCATAAATTCTCACTTTCTTTAAAGATTTTCAAACTTAAAAGTATAAACTAAAAAGGCTAATTAAAGCTTTAAATGGTATGATTTTACCATTTATTTTAGGAGAAGTTTTTGAATATCGCAAAAAAAGAACTTTTTGTTGCTTGGTTTTTCTTGATTGCTGCTATTGTATTTGAAGTTTTAGGTACTAGTTTTTTAAAAATGGAAAATCAAATTTTAGGCTATATATTTATGGCTTTATTTATAGCTTTTTCTTATTTTTTTATGGGCAAGGCAATTAAAAAAATTCAAGTAGGCATAGCCTATGCTGTATGGGAACTTTTAGGGATTATTCTTATACTTTTAGTTTCTTTTATAGTTTTTAAAGAGAGTTTAACCTTAACTCAAATTCTAGGCATTGTTCTTTCTATCGTTGGAATTATCATGATTAATATAGGCGAGGTTAAAGAATAATGTATATTTTTATCATTGTTTTATCAGCATTCTTAGATATCATAGCAAATTTATTGCTAAAAAAATCAGATGGTTTTAAACATAAAATTTGGGGCTTGGCTGCGATTGTCAATGCTATACTTGCTTTTTTTCTACTTTCTTTTTCTTTAAAATACGTTCCTTTAAGCATAGCTTACTCAACTTGGGGTGCTATAGGCATCATAGGAACTTGTCTTGGTGGATGGATTTTATATAAAGAAAAATTAAACAAAATAGGAATTTTAGGCATCATTATCGTAATAATAGCAGTATTTTTACTAAATTATTAAAACAGCAAAATGCTGTTTTAATGTTCCATTTTGTTTTTCGCTTCAATACCCATTAAAGAAAATGCGGTTTTAATACTAAGAGCAACCAAAGAAAATAATTTAAGTAAATCATTTTCATTTGCAGAGCCTATAACTTTATTTTCATTGTAGAATTTATGAAAATTTGCAGCTAAATTTTTAAGATAATCAGGAATTTTTTGCAAAGCTCTAGCCTCAAAAGCATCATTTAAAATAGCTTTTAAATTCAAAGCTTCAAAAAGCAAATTTACGCTATCTTGATTTAAACTTTGTAAATCAGCTCTCATTACATCATCGATTTTTTTACCAGCTTTAGCAAACACTTGATGAATTCTAGCGTGTGCGTAGTTGATATAATACACAGGATTAGAGCTATCTTCTTTTTGCAAATCACTAATATCAAATTCCAAATGAGTATCGCACTTTTTACTCAAAAAGATATAACGCAAAGCATCACTTCCTATTTCATCAATCACATCGCTCATCAAGATAAAATTTCCTGCTCTTTTACTCATTTTATAAGGCTCTCCATCTTTAAGCAAGGAAACCATTTGTGCTAAAATAATCTCAAGATTATTAGAGTCAAATCCCAAAAACTCCATCGCAGCTTTCATTCTAGGGATATAACCATGATGATCCGCTCCCCAGATATTAATACACTTGCCATAACCACGACTCATTTTATCCTTATGATAAACAATATCTGCTGCCAAATAAGTCCCGCGTCCATCTTCACGGATAATTACCCTATCTTTTTCATCGCCTTTTTGCGAAGAAGCAAGCCAAATTTTACCTTCTTGCTCGTAAATTCCTTTATGTTTTTTTAAAGATTCTAAAGTTGCATTTAAAGCGTCATAATACGATCTTTCGCTTACATAGCTGTCAATTTTAATCTTTGCTTGTTCTAAATTTTGTTTAATCAAAACAAGCATTTTATCTTTTGCCCAATCAGCTAAACTAGGGATATTTTCTTCACTAAAAAATTCTTTACCAAATTTTTCAAAAGCTTCTTTTGCCAAATCTGCTATATACTCGCCTTTGTAATATTGCTCTGGATATTCAACATTTTCATGAAGTATATTTTCTTTCACACTTAGTAAAATAGAAAGCCCTAGTAAATAAATTTGATTGCCCGCATCATTGACATAGTATTCTGTATCAAATTTATAACCCAAATGTCTTGCAAGTCTTGTTAAGGTGTCTCCAAAAACAGCGCCTCTTGCATGTCCTATATGTAAAGGTCCAGTAGGATTTGCACTCACATATTCAAGCAAAAAACTTTCTTGTTTTTTTTCTCCTTTAGAAAAATCATTTGGATTTGCTAAAGCCTGATTTGCAAGTTCATTTAAAAAAGTTTTGGAAATTCTAAAATTTAAATACCCATTTACAGCTTCAACCGATTCAAAACAATCATGATTTTGAAATTTGCTCGCTAAGTCGCTAGCAATCAACATAGGAGATTTTTTTAATTCCTTAGCCAGTGAAAAAGCCAAAGGGGTAGCAAAATGTGCTAAATTTTTATCCTTTGGATTTTCAAGTGTAAAATCACACTCTAAAATCTTTTTAATTTCATTAAAAATAATACTTTTCAAAAGACTAAACCTTAAGCTTTTTTTGTTTCGTCTATACTTGCATCAGCATTTGTATTATTAGTTGTGTTTTTGTTTTCTTCTATTTTTTGAGTATTTTTTGCTACTTCATCATCATTATTCATTTCATCTTTAAAAGTTTTAATACCTTTGCCTAAACCCTTTGCAAGTTCTGGAATTTTTTTTGCTCCAAAAAGCAATACAACAATCAATAAAATAATCAACCAATGACTTGGACTTGACCAACCACCCATTTTATTCTCCTTCATTCCAAATATTTTGAATTTGTCCTAGATTCTGCCCTTTGATTCTAAATTTATGGGCAATTAAAATCGCTCGCAATGCTTCATAGCTTTGCTTTAGCTCATCATTAATGATAAGATAATCATACTCGCTAAGCTCTTTCATTTCATCACTAGCGTTTTGTAATCTTTTTTCTAGTTGTATTATTGTATCAGTATTTCGCTTAATAAGTCTTTTTTTTAACTCATCTTTATTTTTTGTAGTAATAAAAACAGAAACAATCTTATCAGCCATTTTTTGTCTGGCTATTTTAAATCCTTGCACATCAATATCAAAAACAACTATTTTTCCATTATCTAAAGCATCTTGAGTGTGCTTTAAAGAAGTGCCATAAAAATTTTCATGCACTTTAGCCCATTCTAAAAAATGATCACCATCTATACCTTTTTGAAATTCTTCATGAGATATAAAATGATAATGTATTCCATTTTTTTCACCCTCTCTTGGTTTGCGAGTTGTTGAAGAAATAGAAAAATAAAGCTCATCTTCAAATTCATCAAAAAGTTTTTTTAAAAGAGTTGATTTTCCAGCTCCACTAGGACCTGAAATCAACAAAATAAAACCTTGCAATTTTAATCCTCTTTAAAACTAATGTTTATATTTATATTCATATTCATACCCTTAAGAGCAGCTTTTAAGGTATCATCCTTAATACTTGAAGTGATCGCTCCTACTATACTTTGGCTAAGCTCATTAACTATCTCTTCACTATTATCATCTTTAGTTGCATTACTTACTATAGGCTCTTCATTTTTTTCTACAATTTCCTCTCCAAGAGCTTCTTGTATATCACTTTCTTTCAATGCATCAAAATCACTTATATTTAAATTTGGCACAACCACTTCCTCTTCATTTGTTCCTAATTCTTTATCGTCTAAAATTGGCTCATCTTTAAAATCTTCTAAAATCTTGCTACTATTATCACTATCAATACCATAATCAAGCTCATCAAGTTGAGCTAGTTCTTCTTTGATTTGATCTTGAGTGCTCAAATTTGAAATAAAATCATCCATTTCATCTTGAACATCTTCTTCCACAACAGGAGTAAACTCCTCTAAAATTTCCTCTGATTCTTCATTATCTTTTGCTTGACCTAAAAATTCAGCATCCTCAGGAATATCATCAAAATCCATTTCTTTTTCTTGCTCTTCGACCATAGGAAGATCATCAAAGTCGCTTATATTAGCTTGCAATTCTTTGTTATCTTCTAAATCTTCATCATTTTTATCATCTAGTTCATCTATACTAGGCTCAGAATCCAAAGCTGTATGTTCTTGGCTTAAGTCTTCTTTTTCGCTTTCGCGATCTTCCAAAGTTAA
>NZ_MJXN01000112.1:102232-145053 GCF_001762815.1 Campylobacter sp. BCW_6465 | reverse complement strand
TGTTCTAAATTTTCATCTTCTAAATTTTGAGTTTCTAAAGTTTTGTTTGCATTATCATCTTGAGCGTTAAGCTCTTCTTGCATTTCTAATGTATTTGTTTTAGAATCGTTTAATAATTCTTGCTTTTCTATTTCTTCATTTTTGTCATCTTCTTTGATTTCTAAATCTTCATCATTTTTATCATCTAAACTAGGTTCAGTATCCAAAGCTGTATGTTCTTGGCTTAAGTCTTCTTTTTCGCTTTCGCGATCTTCCAAAGTTAAATCTAAATCAGTTTGAATGTCTTCTTGAGTCTGTTCTTTAATTGCTTCTTGTTCTAAATTTTCATCTTCTAAATTTTGAGTTTCTAAAGTTTTGTTTGCATTATCATCTTGAACATCATCATCAAAACTCAAATCTTTCACTCCCTCTGAATTTATATCTAAAGAATTTTCATCAGGCAAATCATCTAAATTTAAATTATCTAAATCCAAGCTTATATCAGCATAGGGATTTTCATCATTGCTTAACATTGGCAAATCAATAGGTGTATGTTTGTTTACATCTTTATTATTAAGTAAATTTAAAAAATCTGTAGGTAAAAAAGGTTTTTGTAAAATTTGCGCATCTATATCTTCTACATTTTGGTTTCGCGGAGCTAAAAAAATCAATCTATCACATTTTTCTTTAAGAATTTTTAAAGGTGCTGGAGTATCGCTATCTACAACAATCACATCATAATTACCCAAATTTTCACTATAAGCATTAAGTTCTTCAAAATCATAAGACATTTTTTTAGCACTAAGGCTTACAAGTCTTGAAACTACAGGGTTTTCATTTAAAAGTAAAATTTTCATCACTTTAATCCTTAAAAAATAATCGCTATTTTACGATAATTTCATTTATCCTTTCCTTAGGAGAAAAAAAGAGTTTGCATATGAGTGAAAAGTTCTAAAATTAAATTTTTAAAATATTGCATCATAACTAATAAAATAGCGATCAAAACTACAAAACCTAAAGCTATCTTTATAGGATAGCCAATAACTAAAAGATTAAATTGTGGCATTGTTTTCATCAAAAGTCCAAAAATAACATCGGCTAAAAGTGAAATTCCAAGTATGGGAAAGCTCATAGTAAAACCTATGATGAAAATATTAAACATACCCATATTTAGATAATGCATTAAATTCTCATGCGGATAAAATCCACCTAAACTAATATAACCCAAAGAATGACTTAAAAACAAAAGCATTAAATGATGGCCATCAAAAGCAAGAAAAAACATCAAAGCAAGCAAATTTAAAATTTGAGATGTGATAGGCATACTCGTTCCAGAACTTGGATCTAATATACTTGCCATAGTAAATCCCATAGTAAAAGCAATCTGCTCACCTGCCATCATAATAATAGCAAAAATAATTTGAAGCATTAATCCTGCTATCATTCCAAAAATCACTTCACTAATAAGCTGCAAAACAAAAAAACTATCTAAATGCAAAGATTCTAATCTAGCCAAAGGATATAAATACATAGTCAAAAATAAAACTATAGTACTTTTTATCACCATAGGAATAGAATTATGTGAAAAAAAAGGAAAAAAAACTATAAGACCACTCATTCTAGCAAGAAGCAACATAAAAGTTACAACATTTTTATCACCTAAATAATTAACAAATTCCATTGGCGTTTATAGTATAAGTTTTATCACAAAAACTTGCAAGCTTGCTATCGTGAGTTACAAAAAATAAAGCTGCATCATTTTCTTTAACATAGGAAATTAAAAGTTCGATAACATTTTTAGCATTATCAAAATCCAAATTTCCAGTTGCTTCATCAGCAAAAATAATCTTTGGTTTTTTACAAAGCACGCGCGCGATACTCACACGCTGTTGTTGTCCGCCGCTAAGCTTTCCTATTTTTTGATGTAAAAGCGCATCAATACCTAATCTTTTTAAAATTTTCTCATCTAAATCTTGACCCGATAAAACACTAGCAAGTTCGATATTTTCTAAAGCTGAAAAACCTTTAAAAAGATAATGTGTCTGAAAAATAATACCAAAATCATAACGGCGAATTTTTAATCTTTCGTTTTCATCTATCTGATAAAGACTAGAACCTTTAAAAAAAACTTCACCTTTTTTTGGAATTAATAAAGAAGAAAGTATATGTAAAAGAGTAGATTTGCCACAACCGCTACTCCCTTGAATAGCAATGCAATCTTTAGTGTTTAAAGTAAGATTTAAACCCTCAAAAAGCGGATAATCAAAACTATGGCTTAAATTTTCCGCTCTTAAGAGTTCCATTTTTAACCGTTTTTAAAGTTGTGCAGCAACTTCAGCCGCAAAATCTTCAGTTTTCTTTTCTAAACCTTCGCCAACTTCAAAGCAAATAAATTCGACAATTTTAATTTTTCCGCCAAATTCTTTTTCTTTTTCGGCAATTACTTGTTCTACGGTTTTTTTATCATCCATTACATAAAACTGACCCATTAAAGTAAGTTTGCTATCAAGTTGAGAATTATCTGCTATAAAGCTATTTATTTTACCTGGGATAATATTGTCCCAAATTTTTTCAGGTTTACCTTGAGCTTTAAGCTCTTCTTTGATTTTTTCTTCAGCTTCTTTTAAAATTGCATCGCTTAATTGTTTGCGACTTGCAAATTGAGGAATTTTATGTTCAGGTTTATTTGGATCTTTAAGTCTGCGTCTTTCTTCATTTTCTTTTTCAAGTTCAGCAACCAAAGCTTTGTATTCATTTTCAACAAAAGTCATATCCAAATCTTCATAACTTAAATAACTTGGTCTCATTGCTGCAATATGCATACAAATTTGTCTTAACAAATCTCTTGATTTTGAAGCCACTTCAGCACTATCACAAGCTGCAGCGATCACAACACCAACACGGCCATTTGTATGGATATAACCATTTACAACGCCGTTAGCACCTGCTTTTAAAGTTGCAAATCTTCTTACAACTAAGTTTTCTCCTATAGTTGCAATTTGACTTTTTAAATATTCTTCAAATTTTACACCATTGATTGTGCTTGAATGAAGTTCTTCCACACTTTGTAAGCTATTACTTTGAATATGAGCTGTAGTATCTTTTGTTAAAGCGATAAACTGATCATTTTTTGCCACAAAATCTGTTTCGGAATTAATCTCGCTTACAGTTGCGCTTGTAAAATCATCGCTTACTTTTACACTTACTAAACCTTCTGCAGCAAGTCTGTCTGCTTTTTTAGCAGCCTTACCTAAACCTTTTTCTCTTAAAAGTTGTACTGCTTTATCAAAATCTCCATTAGTTTCACTCAAAGCATTTTTACAATCCATCATCCCCGCACCTGTACTTTCGCGGAGTTCTTTTACCATTGCAGCAGTGATTTCAGCCATTATTCTTGCTCCTCACCGAAGTCTTCTTCGCTCATCGCTTCATCTAAAACTTCTTTTTTCTCTTCATCGGTGATTTCTTTTTCTTCATTTGCTAAAGCTTCACTATCTTGTTCTCTTAAAGCTTTTCCTTCATTAATCGCTTCAGCCATTTCTTGACAGAAAAGTTGCACTGAACGAATTGCATCATCATTTCCTGGAATAGGATAAGTTACCAAATCAGGATCGCAGTTTGTATCTAGTGGAGCTACAACAGGAATTCTTAATCTATTTGCTTCTTGAACAGCAATTTTTTCCTTTACTGTGTCAACAACAAAAATCATATCAGGTTGAGTTTTCATATAACGAATTCCACCTAAATAAGCTAATAATTTTTCTTTTTTTCTTGTAAGCATTAAAGCTTCTTTTTTAGTTAAAAGCTTAATACTTCCATCTTCTTCCATTTTTTCAATTACTTCTAATTTTCTAATTGATTGGCGAATAGTACCAAAATTTGTCATCATACCGCCAAGCCATCTATGATTTACATAAGGCATACCGCATTTTTCAGCGTATTCTTTAATCGCTCCACCTGCTTGTTTTTTTGTTCCAACAAAAAGTATAGTTTTTCCTTCGGCAGCAGCGTCACGAACGATATTATAGGTATATCTAAAATATCTTAAAGTTTTTTGTAAATCAATTACATAAATACCTTTTCTCTCGCCAAAAATGAATTTTTTCATCTTTGGATTCCAGCGTCTTGTTTGGTGTCCAAAATGCACACCGCATTCTAATAAATCTCTCATACTAACCATGAGTTTCTCCTTATAAATTTAGCTTTATTCCTCCACATCCCTTAATTTACACAAGCTAAAAAGAATTGATGTGTGTGAAATGAAGTTAAGATTCTATCAAATTTAAGTTTAGTTTTTACTTATATATGTAGTCCTTGGTAAGGCTTAGATTATTATTGATTTCTTTTGTGATTAAAAATTGGAACAAATCCACGCTTCCAACACGAAAAGCAGAGGCACAAGAACGAAGGTATAAATCCCACATTCTTATAAATTCTTCATCATATTTTTCCCTTACCTTGTCCAATACTTTGTTAAAATTTTCATCCCATAAATCTAAAGTTTTTGCATAGTGCATTCTTAAACTTTCTGCTAAAAGAAGATGAAAATCCCACTCGCTCATAGCACTTACAACCTCTCTTAAAGAAGGTAAATATCCTCCTGGAAAAATATATTTATCTATCCAAGCATTTGTTTTTCCTTCAAACATGGCTAAAATAGAATGTAAAAGCATAGAACCTCCAGGTTTTAACACTTGTTTTACTTTCATGAAATAAAGTCCTAAATTCTCTTTACCTACATGTTCAAACATACCCACAGAAACAACTTTATCAAAATAATTTTCAAATTCTAAATCTTGATAATTTTGAAGTCTTATTTCTATTTTATCTTCAAGACCAAGTTCTTTTACTCTTTCCTTAGCTTTTTTACACTGCTCCTCTGAAATAGTAATTCCAACAACCTTAACTCCATACTTTTGAGCCGCCATAATAGAAAGCCAACCCCAGCCACAACCTATATCTAAAAGCTTTTCTCCTTCTTTTAAATCAAGTTTTTTAAGGGTATGTTCTATTTTGTTAATTTGAGCTTCATAAAGAGTATTATTAGGCTCTTTAAAATAAGCGCAAGAATAGCTCATAGTATCATCAAGCCAAAGCTTATAAAAATCATTACCTATATCATAATGACTTTTGATATTTTTACTTTCTTGCTTTTGAGTTATTTTACTCAATACATCTTTTTTGGTTTTAAAAAATTGCTGATTAGAAAAATAATATAATACCCTAGCCATTTCATCATAATCGCCCTCTATGTCAAGTTTTGCCTGCATATAATGTCTTGCAAAAACCAAACTTGTATCACCAAATAACTCCAAAAAAGGAATTTTTTCTTTAAAAATTAAAGAAAATTTAGCAGGTTTGTTTCCGATAAAAAATTCTTCTTTATCCCAAAAAACAACTCTAAAATCCCCATAATCCCATTTTTTTAAAATAGATTTGATTAAAGTTTTTTCTAACATAAAATACTCCTAAATTCTAAAATAATTATATTTTGAAGTATCTCTCTTTAAATATTAAAAATTAATAAAAATGAAGAAAAAATAAGATTTTTGCCATTATCATTAAATAATGGCAAAAAATGTAATATTAATGTAATTTAGACCAAACAGAACGCTTCCAACCTATAGCAAAAATACTTAAAATTACAAAGAATATCATTACATAAATTCCTGTAGTTTTTCTTTCTTCTTTTTTGCTATCACCCACTTGATCAATATAAGATACAACCTTAGCCTGTGCAGCTTCTGTTAAACCTACTCTTGGCATAGCGGTTCCTGGAAGAAGTTTTTGAGTGTTATTAATAAAATCATGTAAATATTGCTCACCACGAGATCTTATCATCATAGAAAGATCAGGCGGAACAGAACCTAAATAAGTTTTTAAATCATTTTGATTTGATGGAGTAAAAAAGCTATCGTATTTCATATCATGACAACGTCCGCAAGCCTCAATAAAAGTTGCTTTATCTTTAGCAAATTTTATATCTTTTTCCATTAAAGCCGCTTTTTGAGCACTATTTTCCATTTTAGCATATTTTGCCTCAACATCTTTCTTAATAGTAGCATCTTCATTGGCTTCAAATTTAACACTCACATCTTTAAGATAAGCAATTACATTGGCTATATTTGCATTTGTAGCTTCTTCGCTTTCTCCTGAAGTATCTTTATTGTAAGCTGTCATAATAAAAGCATCACCAAATTTATGATCTACTTTTAAAGCAAGCGCAGGATGCATAATCAAAGCTGCTAAAAATTTTTCATCAAAAATAGCACCAGCTGCACTAAGATCAGGTGGTATTACTCCCATAGAAGAATCAGTAATATTAGCTGTTATTCCATCTTCTTTTAGACCATGACATGCAAAACAGTTATTTTCAAAAAATTCTTTACCTTTTTTTGCATCACCCTTAGCAAAATCGATCTTTGCAACATCTGCCCAAAGTGTTTCAACTTTGCTTAATTCTTCTTTTGCTTTTTCAAGTTCTTTGTTTGCACTCTCTATTCTTTTAGCATCTCCTGAAGCTTGTGCATCTTTTAGAGCTAATTCTTTAGCTTCAACTATACCTTTTGCAAAAGTAGTATCTTCAACAGCAAAATCAAAATTTGCAGGAGCAACATGAGGTTTCATCACTGAATGAGCATAAGGCTCTACCCCCCAATATACAAGCGCAGTAAAAACTACCACAACTAAAAATATTTTTATTTCTCTCATTGTTTAGCTCCTTTTCTCTCCATAATAGTAATAACCGGTAAAACTACAATAAGTAAAAGTAAAAATACTATAGAAGCATAAAATCCTACCCAAGCATTTACACCTGTTGGAGGTAATTTTCCATAAACTGTTAAAACAATTAAATCGATAAGCAATATCCAAAACCAAATGAAAAATAAAGGTCTTTCATGAGCTGGTTTTACAACATCACTTCTATCAAGCCAAGGAAGCAAGAAGAAAATCACTTGAGCAATACCAAATGCAGCCAAACCTATATCAAAAGCTTTAATACCTGCAATATCAAAGAAAAATCCTCTTAAAACTTCATAACTCCATAAGAAATACCACTCAGGATAAATATGAGCTGGTGTTTTAAGCGCATTAGCTGGATCAAAATTAATTGGATCCATTGCAAATTCAAATTTAAAACAGACCAAATAAAAGAAGAAAATCATAAAAAAGCTTATATACATAAAATCTTTTGATAAAAATCCTGGCCAAAAAGGAATCACTTTAGAACCCTTTGTGTCACCTGCCATGTATTTTTCAGCCTCTAAATCAAAGTCAAGTTCTTCAGAAATTTCATTATTAACATGAGGAATTCTTAAAGAATAGAAGTGAAATGCTATAATAGCAATGATAACTATAGGAAGCAAGCACACATGAAGCATAAAAAATCTTGTTAAAGTTGGATCAGAAACCGCATAATCTCCACGAATCCAAATCACAAGCTCAGGGCCAATAAATGGTATCCCTCCAAAAAGATTAGTGATTACTTGAGCTGCCCAATAACTCATTTGTCCCCAAGGAAGCATATAGCCACTAAAAGCTTCAGCAGAAAATACAACAAACAAAAGCATACCGCTAACCCAAATCATCTCACGACCTTTTTTATAAGAACCGTAATAAATTCCTGTTAGCATATGTATGTATATAATCAAAAATACAACAGAAGCGGCAACACCATGCATGTGACGCCAAAGCCATCCATAATCCACCTCTTGCATAATAGTCTTATTCACACTATCAAAAGCAAGTGCAGTATCTGGTTTATAATACATTACAAGTAAAAGTCCTGTAACAAAAAGCACTGCAAAAAGAGTGGTTAAAATAACCCCCATTGCCCAAAGAAAGTTAATTTGCTTTGGTATCCAATACTTTACCATTAAAACATCAAGCAGTTTATGTACTGCAAGTCTTTGATCAAGCCAATCTACAAGGCCATTAGCTTTTCTAATTTGTGCCATCTTAAGCCTCCGCTATCATTTTTTTATATTCAGGACCCTCTTCACCTAAAACAAGTTTGGTTCCATCAATCTTAAAAGGAGGAATTTCAAGAGGCTTTGGAGGAGGTCCAAAGACATTTTTTCCACTTGTGTCAAATTCTCCACCATGACAGGCACATTTAAACAATTGCTCACTTGGTTGGTAAGCAGGTATACAACCCAAATGCGTACAAAGTCCTATAACCACAGTATAAGCTGCGTTATCTACCACAACATCACGTTTTTCATCTTTTGGCATACTCGCATCTTTTTTTAATATAAAAATAGGCTTTTTACGCCATTCTATAGTTCTAAGCTCTCCATCTTGCATTCCTGATAAATCTACTGTAGTAAAACCTGCAGCTTTGACACTTGGAAGCGGATCCCAAGTTTTTTTCATCGCAACAAGCGAGAAAACACCGCCTACAGCAGCTACGCTTCCAAATGCAAAGCCCATAAAGCTTCGTCTACTCTCAGATGTAGCCATAACTTGTCCTTTCGATTTTATTTTTTAACCAAGTTAAAAGTTTATCGAAATTAAAATAAATTTTTTCTTTGTTTAACAAATTTTGATATTTAGACAATAAGAGCAAAAAGAGAAAAAACAAGCACAGGTAAAGTTATCAAAAAGCCAAATTTACAATATTGCCAAAAAGAAATATTAATGCCTTTTCTAGCCAAAACTCCAAGCCAAAGCAAAGTTGCCAAAGAACCTATTGGCGTAAGTTTTGGGCCTATGTTTACCCCCAAAAGATGCGCATAAATCATCAAGGAATCAAAAGAAAAATTCTCAAAATATTCTTTTAATGCCAAATCGCCGATTAAAACCATAGGCAAATTATTAAACACAGAAGATCCAAAAGCTGAAATCAAAGCCATACCAAAAATTCCACTCTTATCTTGCATCAAAAAAGCATAGCTTTTAACCAAAATTTCACTCACGCCTATTTTATGTAAAGCAAAAACCACCATATAAAGCCCAAAACTAAAAAGCAAAACTCCATAAGGTGCTTCAAAAAGAATTTTAACACTTTTTTTACCTTGAATTTTTAAAACAATAAGCCAAAAAATTCCCGCCCAAAGCAAAGCAAAAAAACTTATTTTAATATCAAAAATTTCACCTATAAAAAAACTGATCACAAAAAGAAGTAAAAATACTATGCAAAGAAAAAACAATTTCAATGAAATTTGCTCTTTTTTGACTAATTTAATTTCAAGCCTTTTAGGCAAAACTCTCCCATAAAGCATAAAAACCATAACTATAGTAGAAAGCAAAACAAAAAAATTTGGCAAAAACATATTTTTAGCAAATTCTAAAAATTCTATCTTAAAATAATTTGCTGTAATAATATTGGTTAAATTTGAAATAACCAAAGCGTTTGAACTTGCATCACATAAAAAAGAAAGACTAAGCAAAAAAGAACTTAAAATAAAAACATGATTTTTACAATCTTTAAGAGTTGAAAATAAAGCTATAATAATAGGTGTAATGATTAAAATCGCTCCATCGTTAGCAAAAAATGCAGAAAGAAAAAAGACAAAAATCAACAAAAATAACATCAATTTCTTTGTGCTAATATAAATTTTTTCTTGATTTTTCTCTCTAGAAAAATGCAAAATTTTACTCGCAATAAAATCAAAAAATCCCAAAGCTTCCAAGCTAAAAGAAAGAATAATCAACCCAACCAAAGTTAAAGAACTATCCCAAACTAAAGAAAAAACAAAATAAGCGTCTGTAAAATCTACCAATTGAAAAATAAAAACAAAAAAAGCTCCCAAGCTAGAAAATACCCAAATAGGTAAATTCCATGGACGCCAAAAAAGTAAAATTAAAGTAGATAAAAAAATAAAAAAAGCAAGCATTTAAGCTTTTTTCTTTTGCATTTTGATATAAATTTGCAAAATATCCAACGCCGCAGGAGTGATTCCACTGATTTGACTTGCAGCAAAAATAGTTGGAGGTTTATGATGATTAAGCTTTTCTACAACTTCATTACTCAAACCACTTACACTTTTAAAATCAAAATTTTCAGGAATTTTAAGCTCGCTAAGATTTTTCATTTTTTCTACTTGAGCTTTTTGCATACTAATGTAATGATAATACTTTGCCTCATTTAAAATCTCTCTTAAGGAGTAATGATCCATGGTTTTAAACATAGGGTCAAGTTTTTTTAATTTTTCTATATCAAAACTTGCTCTTGCAACAATTTTTTGAAGATTGACTATAGAAGAAATTTTATCTTCTCCTAAACTCTCTAAAAAAGCATTATTTTGGTTATTAGGCGTGAATTCTTTAGAAAGTAAAAATTCAAGTCCTTTTTGAAGATTGTTTGCGATATTTTGTATATAAGTAAAATCTTGCTCGCTTAAAAGCCCTAAATCATAGCCATATTTTCCAAGTCTAAGTATAGCATTTTCTTCCCTTAAAAGCAGTCTAAATTCCGCTCTTGAAGTAAACATTCTATAAGGTTCTTTTGTACCTTTTACTACCAAATCATCGATTAAAACTCCTATATAAGCTTCATCACGCCTTAAAATCAAAGGCTCTTTCATATCTATGCTTAAACTTGCATTGATTCCTGCCATAAAGCCTTGTGCTGCAGCCTCTTCATAACCTGTAGTTCCATTAATCTGTCCTGCACAATAAAGATTTTTAATCTTTTTAAGTTCTAAAGTATGCTTAAGTTCAGTTGGCTCTATATAGTCATATTCTATAGCATAACCAAAACGGGTTATTTTAGCATTTTCAAAACCCTTTACAGAACGTAGCATTTGAGTTTGCACTTCATAGGGCAAAGAAGTAGAAAAACCATTGATATAATACTCCGTTGCATCGATAGTTTGAGGCTCTATAAAAAGATGATGACTTTCTTTGTCGCTAAAACGATTGATCTTATCTTCTATAGAAGGACAATACCTTGGCCCCACGCCTTCAATCTGTCCTGTAAAAAGTGGGGCACGATAAAAATTATTCTTAATAATCTCATGTGTAGTTGTATTAGTGCGTGCGATATAACAAGGAAGTTGAGTAGGATTAAAATTTCTTGAACGAAAACTAAAAGCTTTAGGATTTACATCGCCATCTTGGATTTCAAGTGCGCTAAAATCAATACTTTTTGCATCTACTCTTGGGCAAGTTCCTGTTTTTAAACGCCCCATTTTTAAACCCAAAGTTTGTAGATAATTGCCTAAATTTACTGAAGCAAGCTCCCCTACCCTTCCTGCTTGAAGTTTATTTTCGCCTATATGAATAAGTCCATTTAAAAAAGTCCCTGTTGTAAGTATCACTTTTTTGGCAAAATATGTATTTTCTAAATTTGTTTTTACGCCTTTAACTTCATCATTTTCTACGATTAAAGCATTCGCTTGTTCTTGAGAAATTTCTAAATTTGGAAGTTTTAAAAGTTTATTACGTGCAATGATACGGTACTTATCCATATCAATTTGCGCCCTACTTCCTTGAACGGCTACACCCTTACTTTCATTTAAAATGCGAAATTGTATTCCCGCTTCATCGGTGATTTCACCCATAAGACCACCCATGGCATCAAGTTCTTTTACCAAATGCCCTTTTGCAAGTCCACCTATAGCTGGATTACAACTTGCTGCTCCTATTTGCTCAATCAATGTAGTTAAAAGTAAGGTTTTTTTACCCATTCTAGCAGCAGCAGCACTTGCTTCAACACCCGCATGTCCACCACCTATAACAATGACATCAAACATATTTTGCCTTGAAAAATGTGAATTTTTAAAAGAAAGATTATATAATATTTAGACTTAAAACAAACTCGTTTTAAGCCTAACAAAAATTTATTTAGCTTCTTGGAGAGAGAAAATTAACTCATTATAAGTTTTATCTGCATCTTTGCAGAAATTTTTAAGCATCTCAACACCCTTATTTAAACCTTGTTGCTGTTCTACTCTTAAAAGATCGCTATAAAGGCTTTCTATTGTAGAAATAGCGCTTTTATTTGGCATACGACGAACGGAATAATAGCCTATGATATTATTATTAATATCTATTGATGGAGTTACATTTGCAAAAACCCAGTAGTAATTGTTATCTTTAGTTTTGTTTTTTACGTAAGCAAAAATTTCCTTACCCTCTCTCATATAATCCCATAAATATTTAAAAACAGTTTTTGGCATCTCTTCATGTCTTACTATGTTATGAGGTTTATTTAAAACTTCACCCATGGTATAACCTGCATACTTTAAAAAATCATCATTTGCATAAACTATTTTACCTTTTAAATCTGTTTTAGAAGTAATTAAACTATCTTCTTGTAAAAAAATTTCTCTTGACATTTCCCCACCCTCTTAATTTATATTTTTAATTTTGCTAAGATTTCAGCACTTCTTTGCTCTAGTGATTTAATATCATTTACAATCGCATCATAAGCTTTTTGATCGATATAATCTTGACTTGATTCTTCTATTGCTTTTTTAGCGTTATCTTTTATAAATTCTTTAGCTAAATTTAACTCAGTTTCAGAACTAAGTTCATTAATAACACCTTGAGCTCTCTCATCTTGGCAAAGATTAGAAATTGGATCTACACTTTCAAGATTGAAATTTTGAGCCCCATTTAAATTTAAATATATATTTGATTTATAAAGAATATGATCGATTTTAACCACAGACAAAATCAATCTCTTTGCAAAGGATCCAAAATTAACACCAAGAGCACTACTATTTTCTTCTAGACGTTTAAAAGCTTGAGAAAATTTATTAATTCTTTCTTCAGATTCACTAACAATGTTAAAAACTTGATCGCTGCCACTTTGGATATTTACAAAATCCTGTTGCATAGTCTGAATTGCAATGGAAATTTCACTTGTAGATCTTTGAGTTCTTTCTGCTAACTTTCTAACTTCATCAGCCACAACCGCAAAGCCCCTACCATGTTCTCCTGCACGTGCAGCTTCAATAGCAGCATTTAAAGCTAGAAGATTGGTTTGATCAGCTATATCGCGTATTACTTCAACCACTGAAGTAATATTTTGGGAATTAGCCACAAAAGTTTGCACTGTTTCCTTGCTCGAATTTACAACATCCATTAAAGAACCCATGGCACTTTGCAAAGAATCCACCTCTGAGCCATTTTCTGTAGCTGTATGAGTAATGGCATCAACTGTATCATATACATTTTTCATCATGCTAATATCTTGATTTAATGAGCTAGAAATTTGAGACATATCTTTATTTTGATTTCCAAGGCTTAAATCCATTAAAGTTCTTGATAAAGCATTTTTAAAAGTGGATCTTGCTGTCACTTCTATGTTTGCTAAAGCTTTATTTATAAATTCGATATTATGAGCAAAAATTCCTTTTAAACCTTCAGGCAAAGCCTTACGATAAAATTCGCCTTTTTGGGAACAAGAAATAGAAGTATTAATTTCCCTTAAATAAGCTTCTAGTCCATCAATAGTATTGTTAAGATTATCTGCTATTTCGGCTAATTTTTTGCTTTTTGTTTTTACATAGATCATTCTATTGTCAAAATTTCCTTCTTTTAACTCTCTACAAAGAACCAAAAGTTTATCTATCATTATTTGCTCATCTTTGTGTTGTCTAAGCAAATAAATCATTAAAACAGCGATTAAAATAAAAATTATCACTCCAACATAAATATGAATAAAAATGGCACCTAAAACACCGATAATACTTAGAAAAATAGTTAATAATAATCCATTTTTCACCATAAATTTACCCCTTTATTAAAAATTTTTGAAGTCATAAATTAAAGTAATACTTTAATAATATATATTACTTTAATTTTTAGGCGAAGATTATACAATAAAAAAGATTAAATATATCTTATTTAGTTATCTTCTTGTAAGTTAAAAACAAGTTCATTATAAGTCATTTTATAAGAACTTACAATATCTATTAAAGCTGAAACTCCAGCATTAATGCCTGATTTTTGCTCTTTTTCAAGTAAAATTTTATAAACTTCTTCAATTATAGGAAGAGATTTTCTATTGGGTGCACGACGAACAGAATAGTAGTTGATGATATCTCCATTGGTATCAAATGAAGCACTTACATTTGCAAACACCCAGTAAAAACTACCATCCTTGGCTTTATTTTTTACAAATGCAAAAATTTCTTCTCCTTTTTGAATATAATCCCAAAGACATTTAAATACAGTACGTGGCATATCTTCATGTCTTACTATACTATGAGATTTATACAAAAGCTCATCGACTTTATAACCTGCGTATTGTAAAAAGTCATTATTGGCATAAATGATATTCCCCTTAAGATCTGTTTTAGAAGTAATTAAAGCATTTTCAGACAAAACTATTTCTTTCATAATTAAAACATCCCAATAAAACAAATAAATCAAAAATAGAATTATTACTAATAATAAACAATAAAAAGTATACTAAATTATAAAATTTTCAAAAAATATTTTAAATTTTATAATGCAAATAATGAGAAATTTTGTAACATTTATATAAAAAATTGTCATATCATATAAAAGAAAGTATTTCTAGAGTTGTTTTTTTGTTAAAATTTACAATACGCATTGTTAAAATTATATTTCACAAAAGATCAAAAGGAGTGAATAAACTTGGAAACTTTAAGTCAAACTTTAGCTGAAAGAAAACCGCCTTTATATAAACGTATTATAAAAAGTCTTGGATTTTGGGTGATTATAGGCATTATTACAGGTATTATACTTGGCTATACAGATAAAGAATTAGCCATTGCTAGCAAACCAGGAGTTGATTATTTTATAGGTGCTTTAAAGGTTCTTATAGGTCCTATTATTTTTGTTACTTTGGTTTTGGGTATCATTAGTCTTGAAAGTTTAAAAAAAGTAGGTAGTATTGGTGCTAAAGCGGTTATTTACTTTGAAGTTGTAAGTACTTTAGCACTTGCTATAGGTATTTTTATGGCAAATGTTATGCAACCAGGTCATGGAATGAATCTTGATCCAAGTCAACTTGATACAAAAAGCGTTCAAAAATACATTTCTCAAACCACAGAAGTAAGCGCAAGCTCTGAGATTATGCATATTTTAAAAGATGCTATGCCTACTGATATTATCACGCCTTTTACAGAAGGAAAAACCATACAAGTTTTAGTTATTGCTATAATTACTGCTTTGATTATTTCTTTAATGAGAATAGAAGATAAACAGGCAATTCAAAGAGTTTTTGAAGTGGTGCAAAATTTTGTTTTTAAAATTCTACAAATCATTATGTATTTTAGTCCTATTGCCGCCTTTTCAGCAATGGCTGTACTCATAGCTCAATACGGAATTGGCTCTTTGATCAACTTAGCATATTTACTTTTAGTAATGCTGATTTCATGTCTTGTTTTTATATTTGGAATCTTAGGTCTGATTTGTTATTTTGCAAAAGTAAATATCTTCAAATTTATGAGATTTATCTCAAGAGAAGTATTGATCGTTTTTGCAACCAGTTCAAGCGAGTCTGCACTTGCTCCTTTAATGAGAAAACTAGAAAAAGCGGGACTTTCTAAAGCAACAGTCGGACTTGTTTTACCAACGGGATATAGTTTTAATCTTGATTGTACAAATATTTATCTAGCTATGAGCTTAATCTTTCTAGCACAAGCTTTTAATGTAAATTTAAGTTTAACACACGAAATTAGTATTTTAATAGTATTAATGATAGCTTCAAAAGGTGCAGTGGGTGTAACTGGATCAGGTTTTATAGTGCTTGGAAGTACGCTTGCAGCTCTAGGAAATATGGAAATTTCAGAAGCAAATGCAACCTTAGCGCAAGTTCTACCAGTAGCTGCTATAGGCGTTCTTTTAGGTGTTGATAAATTTATGTCTGAAATGAGGGCTGTTGGAAATCTTTGTGGAAATTCAGTAGCAGCCTTAATCGTTGCGATCTGGGATAAACAAATTGATCGGGAAAAATTCAACTATGCTATAGATAATCCAGAAAAATTCCATAATGCTGGAATGAACTAATGGGTTCTTTGGAGGAAATCATATCGATTAACCTCCTCTAAAGTATTATCTTTTTTCCTAAATTGTTTTAAAAAACTTTCATTGAAATTAAAACTAAATCCAACTTGAACAACGGTATCATCAACAGTCTCTCTTGCGCTATAATCACGACGCAATAAATTTAAACTAAATACACTATAAGGAGAGTAAGATACTTGATAATTAGTTTTATCATTATCCTTGCTTATATCAAAAGCAAAAGCGGTGTAAGTTGGAATTACAAAACTCATTCCAAGCTGTAAATTTTTTTCTGCTTCATTGGGTATGTAATAATTACTATAAGCCTTTATAAATTTACTATAACCAAACTCTGTACCAAAGCTTTTAGTATCTTTTTGTTCCTTTTGTTTGTCAATAAAACCATTAACTCCAAATAAAAAATCATCTTTTTCATAACGATTGATTAAGCCCCCTGAGTAATTATAATTATCTTGAGCCACAAAAAGTTCTTTTTGAAAAAGTAAAGAATTATTCTCTCCCTCATAAAGAGAACTTAAATTTTTAACCTGCGCGTTTTCGTTTTGAAAATCTAAATTCCCATCTGTTTTATCTATACCATTATTATTTTCTAAAGTTTTTGAAAGTAAGCTATCAAAAGTGCTTTTAAAATCCACATTCTCTTCTTGAATTTTTGGAGCTTCTTTGGTATTTTTATAATCAAAGTGCTCCCAAGAATTTTGATTATTATTTTTTGCTAAAGCCTCTGTAAGTTCATCGGCATTGAGTAAAGAAAACAATGCTATTATATAAAAAATACCCCTCATTATTCTTATATTCCTTATTATTTCTTGTTTGAGTATTTATTATAAAAAAATAATATAAATAAAAATTCCACAAAGACTAAAAACTAAAATTAGCAAATTTAAAGTAAATAAGTGTATAATTAAAATAAAAAAGGGTTATTAATGCAAAAAGACAACCTCATAGCTTTTGTTATTTTTATTATCAGCACTATCGCATTTGTTATTTGGGGATTTGGTTATATTTCGCAACATCAACTCATTCTTTTTATTCTTGCTTCTATATTTGGCATTTTTATGGCATTTAATATAGGTGGAAATGATGTAGCCAATTCTTTTGGAACAAGCGTTGGTGCAAAAACAGTAACCATTAAACAAGCTTTAATTATAGCAGCTGTTTTTGAGCTAAGCGGGGCAATCTTCGCAGGCGCAGAAGTTACTAAGACCATACGTAGCGGTATTGTTGTTTTTCCAAATTCTTTAGATCCTATGCTTTTTGTTATCATTATGCTTGCCGCACTTTTAAGCTCTGGGGTTTGGATTTTTATTGCAACCAAGAAAGGCTTACCTGTATCAACCACACACAGTATAGTCGGTGGGATTGTAGGTGCTAGTATTATGATGGGGCTTTTAAAATTTGATGGGATTCAAACACTCTCCATGGTTAAATGGAGTGAAATTTTAAGAATAGCTATTTCTTGGGTAGCTTCGCCTCTTTTAGGGGGTATTGTAGCTTATATTATTTATTCATATATTGATAAGAAAATTTTAAAACCATCAGAAAAACTAAATGATGATTTGAAAAATATCAAAAAAGAAAGAAAAAAATTCAAAGAAGAATATTTTTTAAATTTAAAAACAAAATCCCAAGAAGAACAAATTAAAGAACTTTCCGCTATTGCTTTAGATGAGGAAGAACAAGAAAATAATTTCTATAGAAATAAAATGAAGGAATTTAAGGATCAAGAAAAAGATATAGATATTTACTCTATTTTAAAAACTCATATGCCAATCATTGCTTGTATTGCTGCTGCTATCATTTCGGCAATGTTTTTATTTAAAGGTTTAAATAATGTTAGCACTTTGGATATTTTACAAAACTTTTGGATTATCGGAATTATAGGAACTATAAGTTATGTTGTAACATTTGCTATAGTCAAAATCGTTAAAAAAACAGAACTTAATAAAACTACTGATAGAATTTTCTCATGGTTTCAAATATTTACAGCCTCTAGTTTTGCATTTTCACACGGGGCCAATGATATAGCCAATGCTATAGGTCCTTTTGCAGCAATTTTAGATGTCTTAAAAAACGGCACAATTAACGCGACTTCTCCTGTACCTTTTGCTGCTTTAGCTATGTTTGGAGTTGCTCTAGTTGTAGGGCTTTGGTTTTTAGGTAAAGAAGTGATTACTACAGTGGGTTCAAAACTTGCAACCATACGCCCTACTACTGGATTTTCTGCAGAACTTGGTGCAAGCATAGTTATACTCTTAGCTACACAATTTGGAATTCCCGTTAGCTCCACCCATATACTCATAGGTGCTATATTGGGTATAGGAGTGTATAATAAAAACGCAAATTGGATTATGATGAAGCCTATAGGATTGGCTTGGATTATCACTTTACCAGCCGCTGGTATTATGGCAGCACTTGTATTTTTAGGATTTAAACTATCTTTAGGAATTTAAGTAAAGCTTATTTTTCTAAAATATTTTTTCCTTTAATTATATGCATTTTAATCTTTCCAAAAAGTTTATCCTCAGAATAAAGAGAACTTTTTGGAGCAAAAATTTCTTCATTCTCATCGAAAAGAACTAGATTAGCTTCTTTGCCAACTTCTATAACTCCACTATTTAAACCTAAAAATTCACTAGGGTTTTTACTTGTAAATTGACAAAGCTCTTGCCAATTTAAAAATCCTTCTTTGATTAAAAAAGTATAGCAAAGACTTATAAATTCGCATACGCTATGGATTCCAAAGGCCGCTTCATCAAAAGCTAAATCTTTTAAAGAAATTGATTTTGCACTATGCAAGGAAGTTAAAAAGCTGATCTTTCCTTCTTTTAAAGCCTCTCTTAAAGCCAAAACATCTTCTTTGCTTCTTAAAGGTGGCATAAGTTTCGCAGCCGTATTAAAATCTTCACAAGCACTATCATCTTTGATAAGATGATGAATGCTTACAAGTTTTAAATCCTTTTCATCTAATAATACTAAAGAATCTTTCAAACTTAAAAGATCAAAAATAACCTTATTTTTATAAAATTTAGCCAATTCTTTCATTTTAGCTATCTGGCTAGTTTCAGCAATTTTACTCATGCCTATAAGCCCTAGCTCAAAACTCATTTCACAATCATTCATCACTCCATTATCATCAAAATCCTTATCATAACAACGCACAAAAATTGGAGAGTCTTTCATAAAAGCATATTGTGAACTTACTTTTAAAGTATTTGCATCCAAAGAGCTATTAAGCTCTAAAGCACAAGCCCCCTTGTTTAAAAGAGTGGCTAAATTTTTAAGCTTGCCATTTGCATCCTTAACCCGCACACTTGAAAAAATTTGCATCTTTCTTTGAGCTAAATTTTGTAAAAATAAAGCAAAACTTTCTTCATCAAAATCCATGCAATCACGCAAAACTATACTAGAAATTCCTCCTTTTAGACACTCATTTTCTAAAAGCTCTAAATTAGCTAAAGAAAATTTATCATTTTTCAAACTTACACACAAATCCACAAAAGATGGAAGTAAAGTCATACCTTTAGCATCTAAAATTTCTTCACCTTGTAAATTAGAACCAATATTGGTAATTTTTCCTTCTTTAATCTCTATATCTTGTAAAGAATCTCCATAAATTTTTGCATTTTTAATTATCATGATTTTTCCTTAATCATTTTGCTTTAATAAATTCTGCGTTGCTTCTTGCACACTTTTACCCTTAAAAATTGCCACTACTTCATTTACAATAGGTGTATAAATTCCTTTCATTTTTGCTAATTTTTCTATAGCATAAGCAGTTTTTACACCTTCTGCTACTTCATTAAGCTCGGCTAAAATACTATCTAACTTTTGATTTTGCGCCAGTTTTAAACCCACTCTATAATTTCTTGATAAAACACTGGTTGCAGTTAAAAACAAATCCCCTGCTCCACTTAACCCTAAAAAAGTTTCTTCTTTAGCACCAAAAAATTTACCAAAACGGTGCATTTCTATAAGTCCTCTTGAAATCAATGCTGCTCTTGCATTATTGCCAAGTTTTAACCCATCACTAATCCCACTTGCAATCGCTAAAACATTCTTATAAGCACCACAAATTTCAGCACCACGCACATCATTATCAATATAAGTTTTAATAAAATCAGGGAAAAAACTCGCAAATTTTTTACAAAGCTCTTGATTTATCCCACTAATCATCAAAGCAGTAGGAAGTTTTTGCATTACTTCAGCAGCAAAAGAAGGACCGCTTAAAACACAAAAATTTTCTTTTGGCACAAAATCTAAAAAAATTTCATCTAAAAATTGACAACTTTGATCTTCTATGCCTTTTGAAGCAATTAAAATTTTTTGTCCTTTGTTGATGAAATTTTCTTTAAGCCAAGCACGCATCCCTTGAGAACTTAAAGCAAAAACAAGGTATTCACATTCTAAAGCTTCTTTTATGCTAACAAAATCTTCTAAATCACGCTGATGCAAAGAACTGATAAAACAATTGTGATTTTCTTTTAAGGCTAGATGTAAAGCACTGCCCCATTTTCCCGCACCAATAACCGCTATACGCATCAACCAAGCTTTGCTTTTAAAATTTCATTTACTTTTGCAGGGTTAAAAGCTCCCTTACCCTCTTTCATTGTTTGACCCACAAAAAATCCAAAAAGCTTGTCTTTACCGCTTTTATACTCTGCAACCTTATCAGCATTTGCATTTAAAATTTGTTCAATTACCGCTTCTATAGCTGAATCATCACTTACTTGCTTAAGTCCTAGCTTTTCTATAGCATCATCAATTTCCATACTAGTATTTTCAAACACAAAAGCTAAGACATCTTTAGCCGCTTTTGCACTGATAGTGCCATCTTCTATGCGTTTAATTAAAACTCCAAGCTTTTGAGCATCTACGGGAGAATTTTCTATAGTCAATTCTCCTTTTAAAAGTCCCATAAGTTCAGTATTTAACCAATTTACACAAAGTTTAGGATTTAAATTTTGAGAAATAAGACTTTCAAAAAAACGACTCATTTCTAAAGAACTGATTAAAACCTCAGCATCACTTTCTTTTATACCAAGCTCGTCTATAAAGCGTGCTTTCTTCTCATCAGGAAGTTCAGGGATTTTAATATCCAAAAACTCATCTTTTAATAAAACAGGCAATAAATCAGGATCTGGAAAATAGCGATATTCTGCCGCTTCTTCTTTACCACGCATACTTCTTGTAACTAAATTTGTTGTATCAAAAAGTCTGGTTTCTTGAACTACTTCTTGTTCGTAAGTTCCATCTTCCCAAGCCTCACTTTGTCTTTTTACCTCATATTCTATAGCTTTTTGGATAAAACGAAAAGAATTAAGATTTTTAATCTCTACCCTAGTATAAAGTTTTGTATCACCCTTAGGTCTTATACTAACATTTGCATCGCATCTAAAACTTCCTTCTTGCATATTTGCATCTGAAATGTCTAAAAAGCGTATGATAGAATGAAGCTTTTTAAGATAAGCTACTGCCTCATCGCTACTTCTAAGCTCAGGTTCGCTGACAATCTCAAGCAAAGGAGTTCCTGCACGATTTAAGTCCACTTTAGAAAAATTATTTTCGTGGATATTTTTACCTGCATCTTCTTCTAAGTGTGCTCTTGTAATACCTATGCGTTTATTTTCACCCTTTACATTGATAAAAAGCTCACCCTTTTCTACTATAGGGATATCAAATTGTGAAATTTGATAAGCCTTAGGTAAATCTGGATAAAAATAATTCTTACGATTAAAAACACTTTTTTTATTAATTGTTGCATTGACAGCTTTTCCAAAAGCTATAGCTTTTTTTACAACCTCTTCATTTAAAACAGGCAAAGCTCCTGGTAAGGCCAAACAAGTGGGACAAACATTGGTATTTGGAGCTTCTCCAAAAGAAGTTGCACATGAACAAAAGATTTTTGTTTTAGTATTTAATTGAGTATGAACTTCAAGACCTATAACTACTTCAAACATAAAATTTCCTTGAATTTTTAAATGCTTTATTTTATCTTTTTTTCTTTTAGAAAAGGCTTTAAATATTAGACTTTGATTTGTATTTGTTTAATTTTAAAATTATGAAATTATAAAACAACTATTTTTTCTGATTTTTAAGTTCATGATTTTCTATAAACAACATAAAAACCAAAAATAAAAGCAGGCTAAAAATAAACCCCAAAACAAGATAAAAATAAGATATAAATTTAAAAAAGAGAAAAAAGGTGCACAAAAGCATTAAAGCTAAAGATGCACCTTTGAAAAATTCTAAAATATAGATCAATGACCTTCCTCAACAACAGTTGCACCCGCTAAATATACATAAGTTAAAATCATAAAAATAAAAGCTTGTAAAAATGCCATAAAAGTTAAAAGCACATAAGCAGGAAGTGGAGCTATATAAGGAACTAAAGCTAAAATTACCATCAAAAATAAATCGTCACCTTTAATATTTCCAAACAAACGGAAGGACAAAGAAACCACACGAGAAAGATGAGAGACTATCTCTATAGGAAACATCAAAGGAGCTAAAAGTTTAATAGGTCCCATGAAATGAGCAAAATACTTTACAAAACCTTGCGCCATAATACCCTCAAAATGATAATATACAAAAACTATAATAGCCAAAGACAAAGTCAAATTTAAACTTGCAGTTGGAGCGTGAAAACCAGGTATTATACCTATAATATTGCTAAAAAACACTATAATCCCCAAAGTTGCAACCAAAGGAAGATATTTTCTTGCACCTTTTTCACTTCCCATGGTGTCTCTACCCATAGATAAAACTCCCTCTAAAAAAGCCTCGCCTAAATTTTGCATACCGCGTGGAACAAGTTGCATAGAACGAGTAGCCATCATAGCCACTATAACAGCAATTAAAGCTACCAAACCTATGTGAAAAAAATAAGAAAAAGTATGACTTGCATCAAGCAAAGAGCTAAATAAAAATAAATCTTTCATGGTTTCCTCAAAAATTTTATTCTAAACTCGGAATTTTAGCAAAATCTTACTTATATTTTAATGAAAATTTACATCCATTCTAAAACTTGCGAAAGTTCTTTAGCAACAAAACACTTAAGCCCTATATCTTCCAAAGGCTTAGAAGGAACAATGGCATTTTTAAATTTTTGCATTTTAGCTTCTTTTAAACGAATATCAAGGCTAAAAACCTCTCTAATTTCTCCATTTAAACTAAGCTCCCCTATAAAAATACTATCTTTGCTCAAAGGGCGATTTTTAAAACTTGAAATAATAGCTGCAACCACAGCCAAATCCGCCGCAGTTTCACTTACTTTTACTCCGCCGCTAATATTTACAAATACATCATAATGCCCTAAAGGAATTTCAAGTTTTCTTTCAAGCAAAGCCAAAAGCATATCTAAGCGATTTTTTTCATATCCTGTAGCGCTGCGTTTTGGGTAAGAACTTTCACACACTAAAGCTTGAACTTCTAAAACCAAGGCACGAGATCCTTCCATCACAACACCTAAAGCACTTCCTGAAATAGCCTTTCCACGAGTAAAAAAACGATTTGCTAAATCTTTTGCACTGATCAAACCCTTAGCAGTCATCTCAAAAATACCTACTTCATTCGTTCCACCAAAACGATTTTTAAAGCCTCTTAAAAGTCTGATTTCTTTAGTGGCATCTCCTTCAAAATAAAGCACCACATCTACCATATGCTCAAGAACCCTAGGCCCTGCTATAGCACCTTCTTTAGTAATATGCCCTATGATAAAAGTACTGATATTATAAGCCTTGCTAACACGCATAAGTTCAAAAGTAATCTCACGCACCTGAGTGATGCTTCCTGCTGCTGAAGTGATTTTATTTGAATATAGAGTTTGTATAGAATCAACGATAAGAATGCTATAATCTTTTTTGTGCAATTCTTCTAAAATATTTTCAAGGCAAAGTTCAGTAAGTAAAAATAAATTCGGAGTATTAGCCTCAAGACGATCAGCTCTTAATTTAATCTGGGCTTTACTTTCTTCGCCACTGACATAAAGCACTTTTTTACCCTGTTTAGCTAAATTTGAAGCAATTTTTAACAAAAGCGTAGATTTTCCCACACCTGGACTTCCACCTATAAGCACTAAAGAACCTTCAACAAGCCCTCCACCTAAAACCAAATCAAGCTCATTATCATCTGTGCTGTATCTTGTAAAATGTTCTAACTCCACATCTTCAATACAAACAGCTTCACTTGTTTTCATACTAACTTGCGCAAGCTCTTTTAAAACTTTAATTTGCTCAGCTTTTAATTCTACAAAACTATCCCAAGCTCCACAATCAGGACATTTTCCAAGCCATTTGCTTTGTTGATTTCCACAAGCTTGACATTCAAAAAGTGCTTTATTTTTTGCCATTATTCAAAAATAGGATCTAATAAAGTATCTAAATAAGCACTTGCATTAAATTCTTGTAAATCCGTCATTTGCTCACCTACGCCTACGTAAAAAATAGGAAGTTCAAGCTCTCTTGCTATGCTAAAAAGCGCACCCCCTTTAGCAGTCCCATCAAGCTTTGTGATAATCACGCCATCAAGTTTTACAAGCTCATTAAAAGCTTTAGCTTGTAAAATTCCAGCATTTCCCTGTGTTCCATCTAAAACTAAAATTTTTCTATGTGGTGCACCTTCTAAAGCTTTGTTTGAAATTCTTACAATTTTTTCAAGCTCATGAGTTAAATTTTTTTGATTTTGCAAACGCCCTGCTGTATCGATAATAACCCTATCAAAATCCTTTGCTTTTGCTTTAGAAATGGTATCAAAAGCAACCGCTGAAGGATCATGCCCTTGTGCAGTTAAAACTATATCTACATCCACTTTTTGCGCCCAAAGTTTTAATTGCTCAATCGCACCTGCTCTAAAAGTATCACACGCTCCTAAAATCACTTTTTGATTTTGGTTTTTATATAAATAAGCAAGTTTGGCAATACTTGTTGTTTTTCCCGCTCCATTTACTCCTAAAATAAGCTCTACAAAAGGTTTTTCTTGATTGGTTTCTTTTTTTTCATAAAGAAAATAAGAACCCATAACACGCTTTAAATCTTCTTTTTTTACTTCATTTTGAGGCGGTAAATAATAAATTATCTCTTCAACTATTTCATAACTTACATCTGCTTCAAGCAAAATTTCTTCAAGCAAATCTTTGGTTATCTTTTTATTCTCTCCTTTAACTCCAATAATATTTTCAAGAGTTTTTGCAAGTCCTTTTTTAAAAAAATTAAACATTAAAGTATAGCCTTTTGTATATCGATTTCTAGCATTTCTTCAGGAATAAGCCCTAAATACTGATTAATCAATTTAGAATGCTTGTTGTAAAGAAACATGGTAGGAATTCCATTTACCCCACCTAAAACTTTAGCTAAAAGATAGTTATTTTCACCATTAGAGACTTTATAAGATATTTTATGTTGTTCTATAAATTTTTGAATCTCCTCATTAGACTTATCCTCTAATAAAACTCCAACTATATTAAAATCATTGTTATACTTTTCTTGCAGTTTGTTAAGATGAGGAATTTCGACAATACAAGGAGTACACCAAGTAGTAAAAAATACAAACAAAGTTGCCTTATCTTCATCGTTGAAATTTAAAACGGCATTTTCTTTTTTTACTGAAATTGATCCTCCATCAATCAAATTAAGTTTAAAATTCATATCATCACTTTGATTTATACTTGCCTCGGTGCTTAAATTTACATCATTTTGCTGTTTTTCTTTATCATTGCTACAAGCAACAAATAAACAAGATATTACCACTAGTAAAAGTATTTTTTTAATCTTCATTATTTATCAATCCTTTATTCTTCTTTATAAAAATGCTAAAATTATAACATATATAAGATAATATTTTTTTAAAGGCATATTAATGGAAAAAACAGATTTTAGGGCATTGCAAAAAATACGCCTTTTCAAACATTCAAAACTAAATTTCAAACAAGATTATAAAATATTTAAAGAATGTCTTAAAATAATAAAACTATTTAAAGCTAAAAATATTTTAATTTTTATTCCCTTGCATTATGAACCAAACTTAATAAAATTTCGCCATATTCTTAATAAAAATTACAAACTTTTTGTTCCATTTATGCAAGATAAAAGTTTAAAAATTGTAAAATTAAGATTGCCTTTTATTAAAAAAAGGTTTGGGGTTTTAGAGCCTATAGATTCTTTTTTTAAAGCAAAAATTGATTTAGCTATTGTGCCTGTAATTGGCGTCGATAAAAATTTAAAAAGAATAGGACATGGGCAAGGTTTTTATGATAGATTTTTTGAAAATTTAAATTACAAACCTCATATAATATTTGTCCAAAGTATAGATGCTTTAAGTCAAAATAATCTAACACAAAAGCATGATATTTCAGGAAAATTATACATAAACCCTTATAAAAAATATTACAAGAAAGAAAGAAAAAATGATAGAATCACTTATCGCATTTATAGCCGCTATAGTCGGACTCGGTATAGGATATTTAGTTGCAAAAAAAATCAATGATGCCAAATATGAAATTTTCGTAGAGCAAGCTAAAGCTAAAGCTAAAGCTATAGAATACGAAGCAGAGCTTATTTTAAAAGATGCAAAAAATTCAATTCTTAATGCAGAATTAGAAGTTAAAAAAAAATATGAAGAAAAAACTCACAAAATTCAAAAAGATTTTAATCAAAAATTTGATGATCTTTCTAAAAAAGAACAAAAACTTCAGCAAGAAGAAGAAAAACTAAAAGAAGATAAAGAATACCTTTGTAAGTCACAAAAACACATTCAAGACTTACAATCTGATGTTGATAAATTAAAAAATAAATATCAAGAAAAACTTGACGATGTTTTAAAAATTTTAGAACATTCTACAGGACTTACACAAAATGAAGCTAAAGCAATCATTCTTAAAAAAGTAGAAGAAAATTCTCGCGAGCAAATTGCACATATAGTAAGAAAATATGAAGAAGAAGCAAAAAATGAAGCCAAAAGAAAAGCTAATTTCATCATTGCTCAAGCTACCTCTCGTTTTGCAGGTGAATTTGCGGCTGAAAGACTTATCAATGTTATTAACATTAAAAACGATGAACTTAAAGGACGTATCATTGGTAAAGAAGGACGCAATGTTAAAACCTTGGAAATGGTTTTAGGTGTTGATATTATCATCGATGATACACCAGGTGCTATTATAGTAAGTTGTTTTAATCTTTATCGCCGTGCTATTGCTACAAAAGTTATAGAACTTTTAGTTGAAGATGGCAGAATTCAACCCGCGCGCATAGAAGAAATTCACGAAAAAGTGTGTAAAGAATTTGATAGTGCCATTCTAGAAGAAGGCGAAACCATAGTTATGGATCTAGGTTTAAATAAAATACACCCTGAAATTGTAAAACTCATAGGAAAACTCAAATACCGAGCAAGCTATGGACAAAACGCTTTAGCACATTCTTTGGAAGTGGCTCACCTTGCAGGAATCATTGCTGCTGAGTGTGGTGGAGATGAGAATTTAGCACGTCGTGCGGGAATTTTACATGATATAGGAAAAGCATTAACCCATGATTTTGAAGGATCTCATGTGGATTTAGGTGCAGAACTTTGCAAACGCTACAAAGAGCATCCTGTAGTAATCAATGCTATTTACGCACATCATGGACACGAAGAAGCTACAAGTATAGAATCAGCAGCTGTTTGTGCAGCAGATACTTTAAGTGCTGCACGACCTGGAGCTAGAAGAGAAGTGTTAGAAGCTTTCTTAAAAAGAGTCAGTGAGCTAGAAGATATCGCTAAAAGTAAAGAAGGAATTAAAAATGCCTATGCAATCAATGCCGGAAGAGAGATTCGCGTCATAGCCAATGCTCAGCTTGTTAATGATGATGAAAGTGTACTTTTAGCTAAGGAAATAGCAGCTGAAATTCAAGAAAAAATGCAATATCCTGGTGAAATTAAAGTCAATGTTATACGTGAACTTAGAGCTGTAGAATACGCTAAATAAGGTTTATTATGCAAGATATGATTGATACTTTAATAAAATATGGTTATATTGTTTTATTCTTTTACTCTTTAGGAGGTGGAATGGTTGGAATTTTAGCTGCAGGAGTTTTAAGTTCTCAAGGAAAAATGGATCTTAGTTTTTGCATTGCTCTTGCTTTTATTGCTAATACCATAGGTTCAACTTTGCTTTTTATACTTGGAAAATATTATAAAAAAGATATTATGCCTTATTTTAAAAAACACCGACGCAAGCTAGCCCTTGCTATGATGAAAACAAAACAACACGGAATTATTTTATTTGTAACTCAAAAATTTATTTATGGTTTAAAAACTTTCATTCCTATAGCTGCAGGTATGGCAAAATATAATTTTATTAAATTTTTTATTATCAATACTCTAGCTAGTTTGTCATGGGCTATTGTTCTAGGTTTTACTGCTTATACTTTTGGGTATATTATTGAAGCAATTTTTGATAAACTGAGTTTATATCCTTATGCTGCTCCTTTATTTTTATTATTTTTAGCTGGAATAATTTGGTTTTATTTAAGTAAATTTTCCAAAAAATAATGTCTCTATGGAATTCTTTTTTTTACTCTTTTAAAGAATTTCATTATTTATTTTTATCTGTTGTTATTATTTTTATTTTTAATATCCTTTTAGAATATAATAATTTTTTAAACTTTAAAAACCAAAAACATTACTTTATAAGTAACGCTCTATTAACGCACCAATATATAAAATATAATAAAAAAAATAAAAAATACTGGGTTTTAAAGCTACAAACTGAAAACTTCACTTTTTATACTACAAGTTTTAAGGATTTAAATTTAAGCAAGAATCAACTTTTAAGCCTTAGAATTATCACCCATAATATTAACTTTAAAGACTATCTGAGCAAAAGTTTTTATGCACCTTCTTATGATTTTAAAAAATTAAAAGAAAAAGAATACAATCCCATTATATCTTACTTCTTAAATCAACATACAAATGAAAAAATTAAAGAATTTTATGGTGCTTTATTTTTTGCACTGCCCATATCTTTAGAGCTTAGAAACGATGTAAATTACTACGGCATAGCACACCTTATAGCAATTAGCGGTTATCACATAGGCTTGCTTTTTAGTTTAATTTTCTTTATTTTAGCTCCAATTTATAGTTTTTTCCAAAAAAGATATTTTCCTTATAGAAATTTACGTTTAGATTTAAGTATTTTAATTTTTACACTACTTTTAGCTTATGCTTGTTTAATAGGATTTGTCCCTTCTTTTGTGCGCTCCTTGATTATGGCTTTTTGGGTTTTTTATCTATTGTGTAAAAATATAAAAATTATTAATTTCTTTACGCTTTTTTGTAGTATTTTATTATGCATTTCTCTTTACCCTAGACTTTTATTTAGCATTGGATTTTTATTTTCTATTTTAGGTGTTTTTTATATTTTTTTATATATGCATCATTTTGCAAATAAATTTAATAATCTTATAAATATTATTTTGCTTAATATTTGGACTTTTTTTGCTATGGTTTTACCTGTGCTTTATTTTTTTCCACTTATAAGCTACCAACAAATTTTAGGTATTATTTTGAGTGGAATTTTTGTAATATTTTATCCTTTAGTATTATTTTTGCATCTTATAAACTATGGAGATTTGCTCAATTTTATCTTAGATGAATTTTTTAAATTTAAAATTTATGGAACTAATATCCATATCCCATTTTGGATTTTTATAAGTTATCTTATTGCTTCTTTAATCTCTGTACGATTTAAATATCTAGCTTTTCTTTGTATTTTTGCGAATTTTATTCCCTTCATTATGATTGTAATTTAGAAAATAATAGAGTTTAAGCCCAAAAAGATAAATAATCCAAGAAATATAAATCCAAATAAAAAAGAATAAAATAGTAGAAAAAGATCCATAAACACTAGCGTATGTTTTATTATATACCACATAATATACAAATAAATTTTTTCCTATATACCAAATAGCACCCGCTCCAAAAGATACTAAAGCTAAACTTTTAAGAGTTCCCTTATGAACAGAACTTGAATAAGATATAAAAAATAAACCCCAAATAATTACAAAGGGTAAAATTTCAAAAAAATTAAACCCTATTTTATAATCATCTAAAGCTTGTTGGATAAAACCTGAAATATAAAAACTAAGCCCAAGCCCCAAAGGAACAAGAGTTAAAAGAGTCCAATAAGAACTAATGCTTTGCCAAAGTCCTTTAGGTTCATTTTTAGTAATACGATTGATTACAAAATCATAGCCTGAAAAAAAAGCTAAAGAAGTAAATGCCATAGCAATAAGACCTACAATACCCAAATTTACACTATTTTTTAAAAAAGTATCGATGTAAGTAGCAACAACATCTTGTTGCGTTGGTATTAAAAAAGCAAAAATTACTTGCTTTGCTTTTTCATAATAAGCTTTAAAACTAGAAATTTGCGTAAAAACAGAAAAACATACAAATAAAATAGGTATTAAAGATAATACAGTATAAAAACTAAGCGCTGCTGCATAATTTAAAATTTCCTTATCACGCAAATTTAGCAAAATAGTAAAAAAATTTTTCACCTTCTAAAGTCCCATTTTAAAAGGATTTAGTATATTATTTGGATCAAAAGCTTTTTTAATATTTCTCATTAAATTCATTTCGGCTTCAGAAAAAGCTAAATTCATAAAAGGTGCTTTAGAGAGTCCGATACCATGCTCTCCGCTTAAAGTTCCTCCAAGTTTCACTGTTAATTTAAAAATCTCTTCCACAGCTTCATAGCCTTTTTTCACTTGCTCTTGATCATTTTTATCAGGAACCATCACATTAGTATGCACATTTCCATCCCCTGTATGCCCAAAACAAGGAATTTTAAAACCATATCTTTTAGAAATCTCATCTATACCTTCAAGCAAGGCAGGTAGTTTAGAACGCGGAACTGTAATATCTTCATTAAGTTTTAAAGTTCCATACATGGAAATGCTTTGAGAACAATTTCTTCTAGCAAACCAAATATCTGCGGCTTCTTGTTCGTCTTTTGCTATTTTAAATTCACTAGCTCCAGCTTCTAAAAAATAATGTTCTAAATTTCTTAAATCCTCATCAATAGCTTCTTTAACATTACCATCCACATCAGCAATCAAAATAGCGCCAGCTTCTATAGGCAAACCTTTATTAAATTTACTCTCAACCGCTCTAATGCTAAGATTGTCTAAAAATTCCATAGATACAGGACTTACGCCGCTAGCAAGACTTTTGTAAACCGCATTCATAGCACTTTTTATACTTGGAAAAATAGCAAAAGCGGTTTTTTTGAATTTAGGTAAAGGCATTAATTTTAAAGTAAGCTCACTTAAAACTGCCAAAGAACCTTCACTAGCGATTAAAATTCCTGCCAAATTATAACCTGCCACATCTTTAATAGTGCGTTTTCCTGCACGAATGATTTCTCCGCTAGGCAAAACAGCCCTTAAAGCCATCACATAATCTTTTGTAATGCCATATTTTGCAGCTCTCATTCCCCCAGCATTTTCGCTTACATTACCCCCTAAGCTAGAATACTCCATGCTAGCAGGGTCAGGCGGGTAAAAAAGTCCGTATTTAGCCACTTCTTTTTGTAAATGTATATTAATAACCCCAGGTTGCACAACAGCCACTAAATTTTCAAGATCAATTTCCAAAATTTTATTCATATGCTTTTCAAAAGCAAGCACCACCCCGCCATTAACAGCTAAAGCTCCTCCTGTAAAACCAGATCCTGAGCCTCGTGGTATGACTATGATATTATTTTCATTGCAAAATTTTAAAATTTGAGCAATATCTTCTTCATGTCTTGGAAAAAGAACCCCATCGGGTAAATAATGTTTTTTTGTCGCATCATAGCTATAAGCTCTTTTGTGAATTTCATCAAAATAAGCGTTTTCTTCTCCTAAAAATCGTTTAAAATATTGTTCAAATTCTTTTTTCATGTTTATTGCACCTTAGGAAGATTAATCAAAGCATCATAATACCTATAATAATTTCCTATTTCTTGAGAGTTAAAATCAAAAAAATTACTTTTATATCCACCTATACGAGAATAAAAAGGAACCTGAACGCTAGTTGGCTTGCTTATAGGCACTTCATAAAGCTTATTAAAATCTTGACAATCCACAACTTCTGCTTGATTTTCCAAAGCCACAACCAAAATGCCAACCGCATTATCATCACAAAATTGCCTAAAATCTGAACGCTTAGGAGAAAGAGTGGCCGTTCTAATTAATTGTGCTCCAAAAATGTCAATATGGGTAAAATATATCTGCGGAAATTCTCTAACAAGTTCATTATAAGTTTGTTCATCAGGAGCAATTACCAATCCTCTATCATAAAGAAAATTTAAAACAACCTCATCACCTACTTTAGGTAAAACATTTGGTAAAGGCAAAGCATCTTGCTTAAGAGCTGAAAAAACACTAAATTCTAATTTTGCCAAACCATTTTTTTTATCTATAACACTTGCTCTAGCGATGATACTTTGCGAATTGCTAAAATGTTGCACTACTACACCACTTGAATAAAGTTTTATATCATCACTATCTTTAATATAGCCATAAATATCATCAACTTTTACAAGTTTACTTTTTATAGGTTTTAAATCAAATCCAACCGCAAAGAGGCTAAGGTTTAAAGCTAAAAAACACACTATAGTTTTAAACAAATTTACTCCTTAAATAAAAATTTATAGAATTATAATCCTTTTTTGTTAAGCAATTGTAAGAAAAATAAAGTAAAATATAGCTTTCAAAATTTCAAAATTCTTTTAAAAATTAAGGTTATCTCATGAAAAAATTATTACTTTTATTTATTTTTGTTATTCAAAGTTTTGCAGCTTTAAGTGTTGAAGAGCTAACTTGGGATAATGGAGATACCTTACTTAAATTCTTACAAAGAAATTCCATACCTATGTCGCTTTATTATGGACTTGATAGAGAAGATCAAGAGCTTGCTTCTGATATAGCCTACAAAATAAAATATCAAGTTTTAAAAGATGAAAACAACAACATAGAACAAGTTTTAATTCCAATTAGTGATGATTTACAAATTCATATCTATAAAGATAAAGGTGGACAATACACTCTTGCTTTTACTCCTGTATCTTATCAAAAAGAAGATAGAATTTTACATTTAACCATTAAAAGCTCTGCTTATCAAGATGTCTATGAAGAAAGTGGTAGCAGCACTTTAGCTCGTGCTATGGTTCGTGCTTTTCGAGGAAGTATAAATTTTCGCAATATCCAAAAAGGTGATGAAGTAACCCTATATTATGAACAAAAAAGACGCATGGGTAAACTTTGGGGTGATATAAATATAAAAATGGCAATGGTAGAAATCAATAAAAGCGCAAGAGAAGTCTTTTCTTATAATGATATATTCTATGATCGTGATGGCAAAGAATTGGAATCTTTTTTACTTACAAAACCTGTGAATTACACTAGAATTTCTTCTCCTTTTACAACAGCAAGATATCATCCTATATTAAAACGCTATCGCGCCCATCTTGGTATAGACTATGCTGCACCTACCGGAACTCCTGTGAAAAGTGCTGGCAAAGGAGTAGTAACCTTTATAGGCACAAAAGGTGGTTATGGAAATGTAATTCAAATCAAGCATGACTCAGGTTATATGACTTTATATGCTCATCTTAGTCGTTTTGCAAAAATTAAAAACGGACAAAAGGTAAATCAAGGACAAGTAATTGCATATGTTGGTTCAACAGGTATGAGCACAGGTCCTCATTTGCATTTTGGAGTATATTTAAATAATAGAGCTATAAATCCTGCATCTGTTGTAAAAATCGCCAAATCAGAACTTAGTGGAAAAGCGAAAGAGAATTTTAAGCATATCATAGCTGGATACGACCAGGTTGTTAAAGAAGCCCTAGCTTCAAATCAACCTAATCCTCCAAAAGAAGAAGATTTTGAAAACTATATAGAATTTTAATTACTCAATAACGCTTTATCTTTCGCATTGATTAAAGAATTTAGAAGAGTTGCAAGCTCTTCTTTTTCTTTTTCATTAATTTCACAAAAATCTGCATTAATCAATTGTTTCACCAAAGCTTCATTTAGCAAATCCCCATCGCCAAATTCTCTAGCTTTTTGAATGATTTTTAACACTCTTAAATCTTTTCTTTCGTACATTTTAATCCTTTAAATAAACCACACTCACAAAACGCTTAGTCGTTTTATCTCGACGATAAGAAAAAAAACTCTCATCATCAAAGCTACAAATTCCACAATCTTTAATATTTTCAATGCCTAAATTTTGCGCTTGAAATTTTACTAAAGCTTTTAAATCAAGTTTATCGTCTTGAACAAATTCTTTAAATTCTTTTTTAGCAAATTCTAAAATTTCTCCATCTATTTCATAATTTTTAGCACAAATTCCAGGCAGGATAAAAAGATGAAATTTATTTTTATCTAAATGTGAATTTTGCATAGCAATTTGATCAACGCATTCTTTTAGGATATTTTCAAAGCTTCCTTTTCTACCTGAATGCAAAGCTGCTATAATACCACTTTCATGATATAAAATTAAAGGCAAACAATCCGCACTTAAAACACAAAGAGCAGTATTTTTTTCCTTGCTTATAAGTCCATCACAACTGAGATTTTTTAAATTTTTATCATAAATAATAACTTTATGGGAGTGAATTTGATCCATAAAAACACATTTTTCAATGTCTTTAAAACCTAAATGAGAAAATAAATTCTCATTATAAATTTTAGCTCTAAAAACATTATAATCCTTATCAAAAGCGCAAAAAATACCGACTTTATCATTTTCTAATAAAGATAAGAAATTCTTTCCACTTCTTCCCATGACAATCCTTTGTTTTTACCTTGTAATTGTGCATAAATATAACGAGCAAGCAAATCACTTTCTATGTTGATTTTTCTACCTACTTGATAGTCTTTAAAAAGCGTTTCTTTAAAGGTAATAGGAATAATAGTAAGCCTGATACCATTTTTTAAAATTTCATTGATAGTAAGACTTACTCCATCAACGCCTATACTTCCTTTTTCTGCTATAAATTTCATAGCTTCTTTAGGTAAAGATATATGAAAATCTACTCCATTTTCATCTTTTTGAATTTTTTCAAGTGTGCCAATAAAATCAATATGTCCTTGCATAAGATGTCCATCAATTCTATCACCGTATCTTAAAGCAGATTCTATATGAACTTTATCTTTTAAATTTTCTATAGCTATATGAGTGCGACTTTCACGAGAAAGCTCCACTTCAAAACCTCCCTCATAAAGTTTTGTCACACTCAAACAAGCTCCATTCACAGCTATACTATCGCCAAGATTTGGGCGATATTTTGCTTTTAAACTTAAAGTATTGTTTTGATAAGATTGAACTTTAGCAATTTCTCTTATGAGTCCATTAAACATTTTTTACCTTAAAAAATCTTATTTAATAATTTATTTACCGCTTTATCTACTTTATCGCCTGTACTTTTAGCACCATCACTCACACCACCACCTACTACATTTTTAATAGAATTTAACACACTTCCTGCATTTAAATTTACTTTAGGGTTTTCCGTAGTTCCTGTAATGCTTCCTTTAAAATTGGCTCTATCGAGTTTAATATCAAAAGGCAAATTTAAAGCCCCGCTTTTAGAATTTAAAGCTCCTGATTGTACTAAAATATAAGAACGATCCGCTTGCATATTAAGATCAAGTTTGATATTTTCTTTTTTAATCAAAGCTTTAGCATTAACAGTGCGATAAACATCATTTGTAATATCTTTTAGCATTAAAATTTTTAAAGCATTGGTAATAAGATTTGGTTTTAATTTACCCTCTTTCATGTCCAAATTAACCTCGCCTTCTTCGCTTAAAAGATTGTAATTTGCCTTCACATCTGCCTTGCCTTGATAAACATCCATAAAGTCCAAACTTTGAGCTAGACTACTTAAATCCACTCCATTTAAATCAGCAAGCAAAAGGTTATTTTTAAGTGTGCTTTGAAGCTTCCCTTCAAATAAATTTGGACTATTTACAACAAAATTTAAACTCTTATCAAAACCTACCTTTCCATTAAATTCTGCCTTACCTTTAAGTTTTCTATCCAACAAAAAGCCTAGTTTTGAAAAATCATTTATCTTTAGACTAAAATCCAAATTTAAAAGCATTTTGCCTATATCAAAACTTCCTTGTAGTTTTGTAAGATCAGCTAAAGATGAATTTAAAACGGAATCAAATTGAGCGATATTATTTTTAAAATTAATTTTGGTATTTAAATCATAACTTGTATTGTTTGGAAAATTTTTATTTAAAATGTTACTTAAAGTTGTAACATTTAAAATACCTTTAGCTTCTAAATTTGCTTTACCATTAAGGTTGTTAAAATCGATATTATCTAAATTAACTTTTGCATTAACAATTCCACTGGCATAATTTGGCATACCTGCTATAACAAAAAGTTTAGATAAATCAAGTTTATCAATGTTTAAATCAAGTTTTTTACCATTTGAATCAGCCTTGATTACACCATCTGCCAAATTTGCATTTGCATTTAAATTTTGTATTTGAGTGCCTATAATATGAGCTTTTGCAGTAAGATCTGCCTTACCTTGTAATTTTTGTCCTGCTATAGTACTAAACTGAGACAAGTCATCAATAAAAGCATTTAAATCTGTATTTAACTCACTATTTTTTAAATTATAAGTTCCTTGAAGTTTTTTAATATTAAGCAAATTTGAAGCAAGTAAAGCATTGTAAGAAATATTGCTATTTTTTGCATTTGCTTTAGTATCAAGACTAAAAATTGTATTTGGAAGTTCTATTTTGGCTATTTTTTTAAGCTCATTGGTGTTAATCTTTGCATTGTTTATTTTTGCTTCAAGATCGAAATTAGAAAAATCTAAATCCGCATTTAGAAGCTTAGCATTTAAATTTCCAGAAACCAAAGCTCCATATCCTGCAAGAGCTAATAATTTTTCCAAACTTGCTTCATTAATATCTGCAAAAATTTTATTATTTTTCAAACTTGCCTTTACCTCTCCACCAAGTCCGATAACTTGAGCATTTAAACTTGATAAGGCATTATTTACAACACTTGTTTGACCTATCACACCCAAACTACCATTTAGTCTAGTTTTTGTAAGTTTTTCAAGCTTTGCAAGAGAAGGAATACTTAAATTAAAATCAGTACTTAAAGCATTCTTGCTAATATCATAAAGAGTTTTTTGGGTTTGTAAGTTAAGATAATCATTGTAAATTTTACTTACAGCATAAATCTTATCTTCTTTAACATTGGCCAAAATTTCTGCTTTAGGATTAGAATTTAAAGGCAAGTCTAAAGAAAAATCTTTTTTTATCGCCTCATAGTTTATATAACTTGTATCAAGTTTTATGATAATATTTCCATCAGGTTTTAAATCCTGTGCTGAAATTTTTGCTTGAGCATTTAAAAAACCTTTAGCGTAACTAGGGTAAGATAAAAGATGAAGTATTTCTTCTACCTTAAGATTTTGCGCATCTAAATTTAAAGCAATAGGATTGTAATTATACATTCTTGCATTTAAAAGTACATTTGAACCTAATAAATAACCTTTTCCATCTAAAGTAAAATCACTTGCTTTACCTTGAATCTTACCGCCAAAAGAAAGGTTTTGATTTAAATTTAAACCTAAATTTTTAGCATAATTTTGATTTAAAGAAATAAGATAGTCAAGATCAAATCCAAGCTTAAAAGGACTCAAAGCTCCCTTAAGATTAAAATCTGCCATATTTGCGATATTTGCTTGCAGTTCAAGACTTGAAAAACGTAAATTAAAATGCGTGATATTTACATCTAATCTCGCACTTTCTTTGATTTTTTTTTGTGCTATATTTGCCACTATATTATTACCAAAACTTGTGAAAAGTATGGTATAAATAGCAATTAAAAGCACAACAACAAAAGCTATAACTCCATAAAAAATCTTTTTCATTTTTATCCTTTAGTTTATTTTATAAAATAACTTTAGTCTATAAAACTAAACTTTTATAAATATTTTAATTTAAAGTATTGACAAAATTCATTTTTTATAGTATGATTTTATCACTCTAAATAAAAGAGTGCTAAAATCAATATTTTTAAGGATGGACAAAAATGAATTTTCAACCTTTAGGAAAGCGTGTTCTAGTTAAACGCGTTGAAGAAACCAAAACAACAGCCTCAGGCATAATTATACCAGATAATGCTAAAGAAAAGCCTTTAATGGGTGAAGTAGTGGCAGCAAGTAAAGAAATCACTGATATTGCAAATGGTGATAAAATCGTGTTTGCTAAATACGGTGGAACAGAAATTAAACTTGATAATAATGAATATTTAGTTTTAAATTTAGATGATATCTTAGGAATTTTAAAATAATTTATAAAAAGGATAAAAAATGGCAAAAGAAATTATTTTTTCAGATGAAGCAAGAAATAAACTTTATGAGGGCGTTAAAAAACTTAATGACGCGGTAAAAGTAACTATGGGGCCAAGAGGACGCAATGTTTTAATACAAAAAAGCTTTGGTGCTCCAAGCATTACTAAAGATGGCGTAAGTGTTGCTAAAGAAGTAGAACTTAAAGACAGTCTTGAAAATATGGGTGCTTCACTTGTAAGAGAAGTAGCAAGCAAAACAGCTGATCAAGCAGGGGATGGAACAACTACTGCAACGGTTTTAGCTCATGCAATTTTCAAAGAAGGTTTAAGAAATATCACAGCAGGCGCAAATCCTATTGAAGTAAAACGCGGTATGGATAAGGCTTGCGAAGCTATAGTAGGCGAACTTAAAAAACTTTCTCGCGAAGTAAAAGATAAAAAAGAAATTGCACAAGTTGCTACAATCTCAGCCAACTCTGATGAAAAAATCGGAAATTTAATCGCTGATGCTATGGAAAAAGTGGGCAAAGATGGTGTTATCACTGTTGAAGAGGCAAAATCAATCAATGATGAATTAAATGTGGTTGAAGGTATGCAATTTGACAGAGGTTATTTAAGCCCTTATTTTATCACTAATGCAGAAAAAATGACCGTAGAGCTTTCAAGCCCTTATATCCTGCTTTTTGATAAAAAAATTGCAAATTTAAAAGATTTATTACCGGTTTTAGAACAAATTCAAAAAACAGGCAAACCACTTTTAATTATCGCTGAAGATATTGAAGGTGAAGCGCTTGCAACTTTAGTTGTAAATAAACTTCGCGGTGTTCTTAATATTTCAGCCGTAAAAGCTCCAGGTTTTGGCGATAGAAGGAAAGCTATGCTTGAAGATATAGCAATTTTAACAGGCGGAGAAGTGATTTCTGAAGAACTTGGAAGAACTCTTGAAAGTGCGACCATACAAGATCTTGGACAAGCTTCTAGCGTAATTATCGATAAAGACAATACAACCATAGTAAATGGCGCAGGTGAAAAAGCAAATATCGATGCAAGAGTAAATCAAATCAAAGCACAAATTGCTGAAACAACTTCAGATTATGACAGAGAAAAATTGCAAGAAAGACTTGCAAAATTAAGTGGCGGTGTTGCAGTTATTAAAGTAGGCGCAGCAACTGAAACTGAAATGAAAGAGAAAAAAGATCGCGTTGATGATGCTTTAAGTGCTACCAAAGCAGCAGTGGAAGAAGGTATAGTAATCGGTGGTGGTGCAGCACTTATCAAAGCAAAAGCTAAAATCAAACTTGATTTAAAAGGTGATGAAGCAATTGGTGCAGCTATCGTTGAAAGAGCTTTAAGAGCACCTTTAAGACAAATTGCTGAAAATGCAGGATTTGATGCAGGTGTGGTTGTAAATAGTGTAGAAAATGCTAAAGATGAAAACACAGGATTTGATGCTGCAAAAGGTGAATATGTCAATATGCTTGAAAGTGGAATTATCGACCCTGTTAAAGTAGAAAGAGTAGCTTTACTTAACGCAGTTTCTGTAGCTAGTATGCTTTTAACCACAGAAGCAACAATTAGTGAAATTAAAGAAGATAAACCTGCTATGCCAGATATGAGCGGTATGGGAGGAATGGGTGGTATGGGCGGAATGATGTAATATCTGCTCTAACCTCTAATCAGCAAGAAAAATTCTTGCTGATTACCAATTTAATTTAAAAACACTCCCTTGATTTTCTACAGATTCGCAAATAATCTTAATATCATTATCATCACAAACTTTTTTTACCAAAGAAAGCCCTATACCAAATCCTCCTTGATCGGTATTAAATCTTGTATATCTATCAAAAATTTGATTTAAATTTGACTTTGAAATTCCACAACCTGTATCCGCAATACTTAAAAAATTGGCTTTCAAAATTATAGAAATTACTCCACCTTTTTTATTGTATTTAATAGCATTGCTTATAAGATTATCAATCAATTTAGAAATTTGATTTTTAGAGGCAAAAATATTTGCTTGATTTAAATCAAGCTTTAGTGTAATTTTTTTTTGCTCAAAAAATACTTTAAAATATTCCAATCTTTCTTCAAGTAGCATTCTTAAATCAAATTTTTGTTTTTCTGTTTCTAAGGTATTAGGAAAATTATAAAAAACAAGATCAGAATACACTTGAGACAAACTTTTTGCAGCAAGCTTAATCCTTGTAAATTTAGCATTATCTCCTAAATTTTGATGATCAAGTTGTTCTATACTCATCAAAATAATACTTAATGGGGTATTGAGTTCATGAGTTGAATCTTTAATAAAACGATTTAGTGTGCTGATTTTATCCTCTAAAGGCTTTAGAGCAATTTTTACTAGAATATAAGATATTAAGCCCAATATGAAAAAAGCCATAATAGCAAAACCAAAAACTTTCGTTCTAATCCAAAAAAGATCTTTACCAACATCTTCACCCTGTATTAAAATTTGCAAACCATCGTTAGTATTTACTTCTTCATTGCTAGCATGTCTTAAAAAATAATGATCTGCACTCATAGGAGCAAGAAAAAAAACCTTATTATCACAAATACCTCTACCTTTAAGCTCTATCTTTGCCTTTCTTAAATCAAAATCTATATTACTAAAAACAATCTTTTTAGTATCAAATATAGCAAATTTTAATGCTGTGCTTTGAGCAATATTTTTTGCACTTATATCTATAGGGGTAAAACGAGAATTTAAGATGCTTATAACAATATTTCTATGATTTTCTCTCAAAGTGGCACCCTTTAAAACAACTAATTCTTCATATAATTTTTGATACCATAATGCAAAAAAAATAGTTAAAAAAATACCTGTAGTTGTTAGATAGATTAATAAAATTTGCCTAATGACTTTTTTAGCCATAGCAATATCCCCTGCCTCTTTGATTTATAATTTTTTCTTTTCCTAAAATTTTACGTAAATTTTTCACATAAGCCCTTAAACTTAGCTCACTAGGCTCCTCATCATAATCCCAGAGTTCTTCAAAAATTCTCTCTGTGCTTAAAAAGTTGTTTTTATTTTTAAGTAATAAAGACAAAAGCTTAATTTCTTTACTCGGTAAAGTCAAGGCTTTATTATTATAGTAAAGAATTTGTGTAGTAAATTCAAATCTAAATCCATCCCCTAAATCTTCAAAATCTTCATTTTTATGTGAAAAAGCTCTTTTAAGCAAAGCTTTAACCCTAATAGATAACTCAGCAAGTTCAAAAGGTTTTTTTATATAATCATCACAACCTGCATCAAAGCCTTGTTTTAAATCGTTTGTTGTATTTAAAGAAGTCATGAAAATTGCTGGGGTTTGCTTTCCGCTTTTTCTTAATTCTTTAAGCAATGAAAATCCATCTCCTAAAGGAACTTTTACATCTAAAATCCAAAGATCAAAATATCTTTCATAAGCTATATCTAAAGCTTCTTGCGCATTATTGCATAAAAATACTTCATATCCTTCATCATTTAAAAACTCTTCAATGATCTCACTCAAACTCAAATCATCTTCTAAAAGTAAAATTTTAGCAGCCATAATTTAAATCTTTCTAATTTCAAATCTCTTAAAATATATATCATTGTATCAAAATTCCTATCAATTATTTAATAAAATTTCATTTTTATTTAATTTATTTTTATCTATAATCCTTTTATATAAATAAATTTTTCCTTAAGGAGTTAAAATGCTTCCAAAATGGGATAATAGCTATAGTGTGCACAATGCTAAAATTGACGAGCAACATAAAAAGCTTTTTGAACTTGCTGCAAAAGTTGAAGTTGTATCAGATAGATCTGTAAGTAAAAATGAAGTCAAAGAACTTTTGGCTGAATTTTTTAATTATATGAAAGATCACTTTAATGATGAAGAAAAATACATGCAGCTAATAGGCTATCCAAATTTAGAAGAACATCGAAAAATACATAAAGAAATCATCCAAACCATGATTAATTTAATCAAAGATATCAAATCAACCAATGATCTTAAAGAAAAACTTTATATAGTGGCTAAAAAGTGGCTTTTAGAACACATACTATACGAAGACATGAAAGTTGAAAAATGGAGAAGTTCTTCTTTATCTACAGATGATGGCAGTGATATTAGCTTTGAAGCAGCAGAAGATGAAGATAATGAGCATCCACAATTTTATCTTTATATCTGTAATTGTCCTGGTAAAATTCACGATGTTCCTTATAACATTCATCAAAAAATAGAACTACAAGGTCACAAATTTACCTGCAAAACTTGTAAGCAAATTATAAAATTTTACAAAAAACATTCTTAAGGAGGATAAAATGAAACACAATGTAAAAACTTATTCTTTTAGAATGCCTTTAGAGCTTAAGGAGCGTTTGGATAATTTAAGTAAAAATCTTTCTAAGCCAAAATCAGCTATAATAAAAGAAGCTATAGAAGCTTATCTTAATGAAGTTGAAGATTTTTCTTTTGCTGTTAATGCCCTAGAAGAACTTAAAGATGGGGATTATCAAAAGGCGAGTAAAAAAATAGATAAAATTGTCAAAA